>NZ_MODX01000060.1:0-2421 GCF_001866125.1 Acinetobacter sp. LCT-H3
ATTTTTTAGTTATATGCTGTACGTTTATATAGAAACTTAGATCATTAAATTACTGGTTCTTTATTCAGGATTATTTAAATTAAAATTGTGATTAAGTAACATCCTATAAATCAGGCAGAAGTAACAGCTGCTCCCGTGATGGCTAGTTTGGGCTCTGCCATTTTATTTGTCTTACTTTTAATTAGTTCAGCTATAGTCGACCATATATTTAAATATGCTTTTCTCGTAGGAATCTCGACTGGAATTATGAGTAGTTATTATGAATCTTGATTATGTAATATTACAAGCCTGACTCAAGCTTGTAATATTCATATGGAATCAGATTTGAAAGTTAGAAATATCCTGAGCAATTTTTTTCGTGCAATATAACAGTTGACCTAAAAGTACATCATTAGTGGTCATGGCTAGGATCAGCATAGGAAACTTTGGATGCGGAATTGCAGTTAGGATCGCTTTACCATTATTAGCATCCAGTGTAATGCTTTGACAGCCTTCCAGCTGTAATTCCTGCATAAATGCCTGGACCATAGCTACAATAGAACTACTTACGGCAGCAAGTTTTCCTTTACCGTTAGTTTTAATTTTTTCAAATGAGGCTAATTCAAATCCATCTGAAGAGCACAGCATGATAAGTTCTATACCTTGCACATTGAATAAGAGTTCTTGAATCTGCTTGGCTGCAAATTCAGTTAATTCTTGGGGAGCAGTACGTTTTGCAAGATTATTTAAGGACATGGAATTTTCTTCAGACAGTAAGTTGAACTTCAGCTGTGGCGATCAAGGCATCAACCAGCATTAAAACATCATTTTTTTCACGGGCATCAATAAAGAACATTGGATAAGTACTGTCTTGCTTTTCAGCCCAGCCATGATAGACAGCAGCATTATTTTTAGCTTTCTTATCAATATGTGTAATGCCAATCACAACGTTTTTAACTTTATCTTTGAAGTAATTGAGATAAAATTCTAGCTCTTCTAGTGGCTCGTCAATACTGTCATCAATCAGTAATATTACTCCAATAGCACCTTGTGTAATCACGTTCCAGATAAAATTAAAGCGTTGCTGACCTGGTGTGCCATATAAGCCGACTTTGACCCCATCTTCCAGGACCAGTTCACCATAATCGATACCGACCGTTGTTAGCGATTTCTGGTGTGCTTCAAGGTCGGTATTAATTGCTTCGGTACTTAATACATCAATATTAGAAATGGTGCGAATGGCTGTAGTCTTGCCAGCACCCATGCTACCGGCAAATATCAATTTAAATTGGTGCAAGATCAAACTGAATTACTCCTAGATACCGAGCTTCTTACGTAATTTGCTAAAGAAACCCATCATTTTATTAGCTTCCTTTTGAACAGCGGCAGTTGCATGCTGTGTGAATTTGGCTTGATCCGATGAGATTGGTTCAAGCATATTGGCTAGTTGTGAAGCACATAGAAATTGATGAATATATTTTTTACCTAATTTCAACTGTTGTTGTGCATAGGCAACTGATGCACCTTCACTGAAAAGGGCAGCTAATTTGAATAGATCTTTGCGCTGGTCGAAATCTTTAATTTGTGGCCATTTAGCTAAGCGGTAATAGTCGGGATATTCAAGTTCAGCAAATTGCAAATGATGCCATACAAAATTCCAGATCCCTTGGTTAAGATCTTCTGGACGCACTTGAGTGCGAAATTGCACAATACTATTTAGATCGGCAGGTTCAATGCTGAATTCTGAATCAGGTTGCGGATACCAGTCGATTGCTGGATAGAAGCAATGTTGTTCCAGATCAATAAGAGCTACACGTTTATCACTATTTTTAATCATGTATTTGCTATGACCTGATGGCTGAAATAGCTCATCTAGTATTAATTTAAATGACTGATATGCTATTTTAGCGCTACAAGAGGGTACTATTAATATGGGTTGTTCAATTGAATGAGGCAATTGAGTGCCTGATAAAAACTCACGTTGTAACCATTCAATTAAAGCATGAGGGTGTTCAAAGGGTAAGAACAATGTATTTTCAATCACCTGAGATGACAATGTAGGGTTTTTCTCAACTTGTAGAAGTGTAAGATTATTATTTTTAATTTTTTGAATATGGGGTAAATCGACAAAATCAGCATTTACTAATAAAAGCTGTAGTTTCTGGTCAGTAAGATTGGTCCATACAAGATTATATTTTTCACTTAAAACATCAACCATTGTACTTTTAAATACATTTATTAAAGATAGGCTGAGTCCAAAAATGGAAATATAGAGAGTATCTTTCATGAGGATGTGCTCAATTTAAGGGTTACCGGAAAAAGTAACCCTCAAATAGCTTAATTAAGCAAAATCTAAACCTTTTTCAAAGTGTTTCAATTCATGACGTGCCATAGCGAGGTTTGAACGACTACGGTCAAGAACTAGGGCGTGTCCTCATTTGA
>NZ_MODX01000061.1:0-2183 GCF_001866125.1 Acinetobacter sp. LCT-H3
CACGGTAGATAGGGACCGAACTGTCTCACGACGTTCTAAACCCAGCTCGCGTACCTCTTTAAATGGCGAACAGCCATACCCTTGGGACCTGCTTCAGCCCCAGGATGAGATGAGCCGACATCGAGGTGCCAAACACCGCCGTCGATATGAACTCTTGGGCGGTATCAGCCTGTTATCCCCAGAGTACCTTTTATCCGTTGAGCGATGGCCCTTCCATACAGAACCACCGGATCACTAAGACCTACTTTCGTACCTGCTCGACTTGTGGGTCTCGCAGTTAAGCGCGCTTTTGCCTTTATACTCTACGCGTGATTTCCGACCACGCTGAGCGCACCTTCGTACTCCTCCGTTACTCTTTAGGAGGAGACCGCCCCAGTCAAACTACCCACCAGACATGGTCCTCGTCCCGGATAACGGGACAGAGTTAGAACCTCAATATTACCAGGGTGGTATTTCAAGGACGGCTCCATGGCAACTAGCGTCGCCACTTCAAAGCCTCCCACCTATCCTACACAAGTAAGATCAAAGTTCAATGTCAAGCTGCAGTAAAGGTTCACGGGGTCTTTCCGTCTAGCCGCGGGTACACCGCATCTTCACGGCGATTTCGATTTCACTGAGCCTCTGCTGGAGACAGCGCCCCCATCATTATGCCATTCGTGCAGGTCGGAACTTACCCGACAAGGAATTTCGCTACCTTAGGACCGTTATAGTTACGGCCGCCGTTTACTGGGGCTTCGATCAATAGCTTCGCTTGCGCTAACCACATCAATTAACCTTCCAGCACCGGGCAGGCATCACACCCTATACGTCCACTTTCGTGTTTGCAGAGTGCTATGTTTTTAATAAACAGTTGCAGGGGCCTGGTTTCTGAGGCTGCCAACAGCTCAAGGAGCAAGTCCTATCACCGCCGGCAGCGTACCTTCTCCCGAAGTTACGGTACCATTTTGCCTAGTTCCTTCAGCAGAGTTCTCTCAAGCGCTTTGGTCTACTCGACCTGACCACCTGTGTCGGTTTCGGGTACGATTCCTGTTTAACTGAAGCTTAGAGACTTTTCCTGGAAGTATGGTATCAGCCACTTCACTGCACAAGTGCAGCTTGCTATCAGTTCTCAGCATAGAGTACCCCGGATTTGCCTAAGATACATGCCTACAACCTTCCACCTGGACAACCAACGCCAGGCTGACTTAACCTTCTCCGTCCTCTCATCGCATTAAACAGAAGTATTGGAATATTAACCAATTTCCCATCGACTACGCCTCTCGGCCTCGCCTTAGGGGTCGACTCACCCAGCCCCGATTAACGTTGGACTGGAACCCTTGGTCTTTCAGCGAGCGGGTTTTTCACCCGCTTTGTCGTTACTCACGTCAGCATTCGCACTTCTGATACCTCCAGCAGACTTCTCAATCCACCTTCATCGGCTTACAGAACGCTCCCCTACCACTTGCAATAAATTGCAAATCCGCAGCTTCGGCATATAGTTTTAGCCCCGTTACATCTTCCGCGCAGGCCGACTCGACTAGTGAGCTATTACGCTTTCTTTAAAGGGTGGCTGCTTCTAAGCCAACCTCCTAGCTGTCTATGCCTTCCCACATCGTTTCCCACTTAACTATAATTTAGGGGCCTTAGCTGGCGGTCTGGATTGTTTTCCTCTTGACTACGGACGTTAGCACCCGCAGTCTGTCTCCCGGATAGTACTCATTGGTATTCGGAGTTTGCATCGGTTTGGTAAGTCGGGATGACCCCCTAGCCGAAACAGTGCTCTACCCCCAATGGTATTCGTCCGAGGCGCTACCTAAATAGCTTTCGGGGAGAACCAGCTATCACCGAGTTTGATTAGCCTTTCACCCCTATCCACAAGTCATCCCCTGGCTTTTCAACGACAGTGGGTTCGGTCCTCCAGTCAGTGTTACCTAACCTTCAACCTGCTCATGGATAGATCACCCGGTTTCGGGTCTATACCCAGCAACTAAACGCCCTATTAAGACTCGGTTTCCCTACGGCTCCCCTATACGGTTAACCTCGCTACTGAATATAAGTCGCTGACCCATTATACAAAAGGTACGCAGTCACCGAACAAGTCGGCTCCCACTGCTTGTATGCATGCGGTTTCAGGATCTATTTCACTCCCCTCACAGGGGTTCTTTTCGCCTTTCCCTCACGGTACTGGTTCACTATCGGTCAGT
>NZ_MODX01000062.1:0-2167 GCF_001866125.1 Acinetobacter sp. LCT-H3
CAAATTTAGGCCAAATAAACCGGGTTCACCTCATCTGAATGGCAAGGTAGAGCGCTCACAAAAGACTGATAAATCTGAGTTCTACGCTACTGTAGATATCGATTCAGAGGAAATTCAGAGTAAACTGGCAGAATGGCAGCATTACTATAACTGGATGAGACCACATTCAGCTTTGAAAGATAAAATACCGATGGAAAGGTACTTTGAATTATGTGAAGAAACTCCTTTCTTAGATGAAGTCCAGAAGCAATACGACCCCTCAAATGAACGGATTCAACATGCCAATTACAAGATGTATTTAGAGATTGCTAAATTGAAACGATCTCTATGAATTACGTATCTATATCATTTTTACTAATATAAAAACATATGAATAAAAATCACGCCCCGTTTAACTGGCAATAGTTTTTGAACCCTGGTATAAAAGCTTAAAAAAATCTAGAAAGTCTTTATTTAATGTCAATACTCATCCAGTATTGAGGTTTTTTATCTTTTCTTGCCTGTGATCTAGGTTGTAATACTCTAATTTCATACTCACCTGAAGCAGGTAAAATATAAATACCATTATCATCAAGCTCTGGAGAATATTCTCCAAGATTGATGGAGTCTTTTAATTGATTACCCCATAAGTAAGCTTCAACATTTCCTCCAGTCAACTTCACTTTTAACTTTTGCCCTTTTTTAGCATAAAATTTGTAGGAATCATACTTGTATCCATCTATCCTTCCGTAATAATTTGCAGAGTAAGCTTTTTTAGCAAACTTAACTACAATAGTCTTTCGTATATCATTGTTATCATTTGCAAGTACGACAGGGCTAACTATAGTTAAAGTTAGGGCTATCAAAGCGCCAGCTAGTAATTTCGTATTCGCTATTTCCATAAGGTTACCCTAATTCTTGTATCGCTCCTGACATAATAATATAACTAATAAGTAACCATGAATCATAGAGCAGAAATGTGAATAGTCATAACATGGGGTTACACTTCAAATGCCAATTTAAGACTTGCAAAATTAATGGTTAATTAATTGGTTACTAAGGACTAGCCAATCTAAATATAAATTTTATTTAACAATTACTTATAGAAATATGTGATGCGTATGATACGCATCATATGAATATCGCTTAAATTTGCTATAATTGAATTGAGCAGTGCCATTTGTGGTTAGGTTAAAAATTCATGAGTCTTACTGAAATTAAGGTACGTCAAGCTAAATCAAAGGAAAAAATCTATTTTCTGGCAGATGATGACGGCTTAAGTTTGAAGGTAGAACCAAACGGACGTAAATCTTGGAGTTACCGCTATTCACTTGCAGGGACAAATAAACGTCCTCGCATGAAGTTGGGTGAATATCCTGTAATGTCCTTGAAAGAGGCCAGATCAGTCCGGGATGAATATAAATTTAATAATTATGAAAATAAACCACTGCATAAAAAATACATCAAAACTTTTCAGGATATTTGTGAAGAGTGGTTAGAATTTAAAATTAAAAATTCCTTTGAAGATGAACCACGATGCGGTGTAATTCAGCTCGCAAAAAAATGTTTAGATCAGGATGTTTATCCAAATATTGGACTAATGCCATTTATTGAAATTAAAAGATATGATCTAGTTAAGATTATTAAAAAGATAGAATCTAGAAATGTAAAAGAACCTGTAAAGAAAGCCTATAGTTATTTAAATCAGATTTATGATTATGCGGTAGCGATGGGGTATTGTGAATATAATATTGCACATGGACTTCATAAAATATTAGTCAACAATAAGATTAAGAAAAACTATCCTCATTTGAATTCAGATGAATTATCTAATTTCTTAGCTAAATTAAATCAGATTAATACAGATCCTATTATTAAAAAAGCCCTGTTATTTAAATTATATACAGGCGTCCGTGGTGGAGAATTATTGCTTTGTGAACCACATCACTTCGATCTAGATAAAAAAATATGGAAAATACCAGCCTTACATATTAAACAATATAGAAGAAAGGTTATTTTAGGTCATGATATCCCTGATTTTTTTGTTCCACTATCTGATCAAGCACTTGAAGTTGTGAAATCAGCACTCGTTTGGTCTCATGGCGAGAAATATGTGTTTTCTAGCCCCCGAAATAATAATAAACCTATTCATTTTAATACCCTGAACTGGCTTTGTTGCACAAACCTA
>NZ_MODX01000063.1:0-1587 GCF_001866125.1 Acinetobacter sp. LCT-H3
CCAAGGGAAAGTCTCCTGATAATTCAGCGTATATCATTAACTTTTTAAATCTAAAAAACAGGAATTTCATTTATGTCTAAACACTATGATTATATTGCGATTGGCGGAGGCAGTGGCGGTATTGCATCAGTCAATCGTGCTGCCATGTATGGTAAGAAATGTGCACTGATAGAAATGGGTGATATTGGTGGAACCTGTGTCAACGTAGGATGTGTTCCTAAAAAAGTGATGTGGTATTCAGCTCAAATTGCCGATGCGATTCATAAATATGGTCCTGACTATGGCTTTAATACAGAATTGAAATCCTTTAACTGGAAGAAATTAGTTGAAAACAGACAAGCCTATATCAGCCGAATACATACATCGTATGACACAGGACTAGCTAAAAATAATGTTGATGTCATTCGAGGTTTTGCAAAATTTTTAGATGCTCAAACAATTGAAGTAAATGGTGAAACGTACACAGCTGACCATATTTTAATTGCTACGGGGACTCAAGCATTCAAACCTGAAATTGAAGGTGCTGAATATGGTATTGATTCCAATGGTTTCTTCGGATTAGAACACTTACCGAAGCGGACTGCTATTGTTGGTTCTGGCTATATTGCTGTGGAATTGGCAGGTGTTCTTAATGCATTGGGTTCGAATGTACAATTATTTATTCGTAAACATCAGCCTTTGCGTGGATTAGATCATTTCCTTGGTAAAACACTATTAGAGAATATGCGCAGTGAAAATATTAACGTGCATACTCATAGTCAGATTAACAAAGTGACTAAAGTTCAAGATAACTCACTTGTATTACACCTAGAAGATGGTACAGAACATAGTGTAGATTGCTTGATTTGGGCAATTGGTAGAAAACCTGCAACTGAAGCGATCAATCTTAATAAGACTCAAGTTCAATTGAACGAGAATCGCTTTATTCATGTTGATGCATATCAAAATACAACACAGTCTGGCATTTATGCAGTGGGTGATATTACAGGTAAAGTCGAGTTAACACCTGTTGCTGTGGCAGCGGGTCGAAGACTGTCTGAACGTTTATTTAACAATAAGCCAAATGAACATTTAGATTATGAAAATATTCCGACTGTGGTGTTTAGTCACCCACCTATTGGAACAGTTGGATTAACCGAAGATCAAGCCATAGAAAAATTTGGTAAAGATGCCATCAAAATTTATAGTTCTTCCTTTACATCCATGTATACAGCGATAACAGAACATCGACAACTCACAAAAATGAAATTAATTTGTGTAGGAACTGATGAGAAAGTGGTCGGAATTCATGGTATTGGATACGGTATGGATGAAATTCTGCAAGGCTTTGCTGTTGCTTTAAAAATGGGAGCAACTAAAAAAGACTTCGATAACACTTTAGCAATTCATCCGACTTCTGCTGAAGAATTCGTCACAATGCGTTAATCATTGATCATCTAAAAGAGCATTTATTTATATATTTGCTCTTATTTTTATATTCTATATCCAAATTATGAACTTTCAACAACTTAGAATTATTAGAGAACTCACTCAACATAATCTCAATTTATCACAAACAGCACATGCTCGGCTTTGTTGCACAAAGAT
>NZ_MODX01000064.1:0-1569 GCF_001866125.1 Acinetobacter sp. LCT-H3
TAATCCTTCGTTTTTTTCAGATTTTAAGTCGCTTCTTTATTATTTTCAAAGTTATACCCAGTCAATAAAATGACTTAAAATTATTAAAAATTAGTAGGATATATTATGTCAAACTCAAATGTTGTTAAAGGTACTGTAAAGTGGTTCAACGAAACTAAAGGTTTTGGTTTCATTCAACAAGAATCAGGTCCAGACGTTTTTGCTCATTTTAGCGAAATCGCAAGTTCAGGTTTCAAAACCTTAATGGAAGGCCAAATGGTTGAATTCAGCGTAGCCCAAGGTCAAAAAGGACCGAATGCTGTAAATATTATTGCTATCTAAGCAGTAATAAGCAGTAATAAAAAGCACTCATGAGTGCTTTTTTTATAATTTAAAATTAAATTTTAAAGTTATTTCCAAAATTGGAAAATTTTCAGAAAAACAGGATTCAAGTTGTTAAAAATAAATTATTTAATTGCAAAAGCTAAAAATGGTACTGAAATTATTGTTTCATTAACTCCTCTTAATAAAATGCAAAGTACACGTCAGGGGTTAAAAACAATTGAAGTGGGTAAAAGAGTTCTTCTCTCATCTGGGATGGAGGTCGATTTAAATTTAGATGGCCGTACATTTTATACTTCTTTAAATCAGCTATTTAAATTAAGTCATAAAGTTGCTTAGAGCCAACATCAACAAGCATTAAAAATTTGGGTAGATTTCTACTACTATAATTTTATTAAGGGAATATATATGATTAAACAGAATCTCAGCGTAAAAGACCAGTTTGGGGTTAAACACGCTATTCAAGCAACAGTAGATCATCAGTTTGCCGATACGCAATCTCACTCGAATATAAAACATATCACTGTTGATGGAGAAGATATTCGACCTAGTTTCGAAATGTTTTTCCAAAGTACTTTAAGTGGAAAAATTTTTAAAATTTTATAAATACTATTGTTAAAACTAATACGATATTGATTGTGCGAAACGAGAGCTCAAAGCTCTCGTTTTTTTATGTAAAAACTGCTAAAATCCTTATACGCCATTGACGTACTTTAATCTATGCTATTCATTGAAACCAGTATTTTTACCAAGCAAATCAAAGAGCTTGTAAGTGATGAAGAGTATCGTCAGCTCCAGCAAGATCTCTTGGTGCAGCCTGATAAAGGTGACTTAATCAAGAATGGCGGTGGCATTCGTAAAGTACGCTGTGCTCAAGGTAATAGAGGAAAAAGTAGCGGTATCCGTGTGATCTACTATTGGGTCATAGAAGATGATCAGATCTTTTTCCTGGTGGCTTATCCAAAGTCTGTGAAAGATAATCTGACAGACAAAGAAACCTCGATCCTGCGTCAATTAGTGAAGGAGCAATTTCATGGATAACAACTTATTTGATGACTTGGTTGCTTCAATTAAAGAAGCTGGTGCCATCAAACGTAATGAGATAAAGGCTAGTCGAGTCACAGAGCTTGAATTGCCAGATATTAAAGAAGTACGTGAGAAAACTGGATTAACGCAAGCAGAGTTTGCTGCACGTTTGCATATTAGCGCGAGAACGCTACAGAACTGGGAACAAGGCCGACGCTATCC
>NZ_MODX01000065.1:0-1527 GCF_001866125.1 Acinetobacter sp. LCT-H3
AAACGAATTTGGAAGGAAAGTGCTGAATTATAATGTGATTACTTCGGTCCAAGATGTCATTAAAAATCACTTTCATTATAATTACACGAGTAGTCAGTTAAAAATTAAAAATACCGGTGTGTCTCATTTTGAGAGCCAGCACTTAGGTATTCCTTTAAGTCAAACCGCCACTTATATTGAACGTATTTCAAAATCAGATGATCTAGTGATTGAATATGACATCGAAATCTGGTCACAGGACAAAATTGAAATGACCTTAGATATTCAAGCATAAGCTTATATTTATATCCTGCCCATTCAAATCCTAAGAAGTTAAATGGTTTTAGGATTTTTTTATTTTCTTAGATTAGACCTCCTTCATAAATCATTCTTACTCAGTTGCAAATTATAAATTCCAGCAACTAGATTGAATCTCAAAAAGGGGGGCTTTTAGCTGTATTGCGATAACGTTCTGAAAGCATTTTGAAAGTTTTTAGACTGCCAAATACATACTTAATTNTAGTTCAGGATCCAGTTTACAGCGGCTTTTGGCCTCTAATGGCAACAGGGTATTGGGATACAAAGTATAAATTCTTTGATAACCTCTATCTGTAAGAACAAAGGTTCCTGAAGGGATCTGGTTTAAATTGTGTTTGAACAATTCTAAATCAAGCGTAATTCTCAGCATGACTTTCATATCAGGATGCCAATATCAGCAAATGCCAAGAAACTTAATCCAACATTAGGGGGTATTGGGAAGTGCGTTTGATTGAAGTTGAGCAGGAAGGGAAAATTAGACGTTATATCACTTTATTAATAAACCCAAAGACATAGCCACTGATAGGCTTGGCGAAGCTTTATGCTCAGCGCTGGGAAATAAAAATGTGTTACCGAGAAATCAAAAGTGATTTACAGGAGGGCAAGCATTTGAGGAGCAAGCAACCTGATTTAGTTTATCAAGAATTATGGGGGGTATTGCCTATAATATTCTAAGAAGACAATGAAACATATGGCTCAACGTGCAAAAGTCAGTCCTTTGAGAACCAGCTTTCATATTGCATCTATTGGCATTCTGAATATATTAAGATTCGACTCTTTAGACTCCGCAGGTAATTTACCTAAACATTTAGAAAGTTTACTGGAAAAATCTAAGAGATATGTATTGCCTGAGAGGAGAGTGGGGAGTTGCCCACGAGTTGTGAAAGGAACACCACGGAAATACCCAAGAAAATGCCAGTCAATTTCTTAACTGACCGGCATTACTTTAATTAAGGGCTTTCAGATGATTCAGATTTTTTGTCTTTCTCATTTCCATAATCTAAAGCAACCTGTTGCGCTTCGGCGGCGGCAGTTGCTTCTATTGGGATGGATTCATCTGCAATAGCTACTGTTCCAGTAAATCCAAATAAGCTCAGGATTAGAATCTTTGAATACTTTTCCATCTGAATTTCCTCTGCGTTTCTAAAACTTAATTTCAGTGTAGAGGGTAAGTTTAAATTCCGATGTATGAGCTATGTCTGCATATGTATGAACCGTACCGGGTTTGTC
>NZ_MODX01000066.1:0-1372 GCF_001866125.1 Acinetobacter sp. LCT-H3
GCTTCAGTCAATGCCAAATATGCAGCATCATTAGAAATATTAAATGCTTTAGCAAATCGAGCAGCATTTAACTCGAGTGGTGTAGCTGAATCGAGTCCCTTTCCAGTTTCTCTTGCATCAACAATTGCAAGTTGTATGACACGAGTCTCAGCTAGAGTTAATGATTGTAATGCTTGTACAAGCTGATTCGATTTAACTACTAGATCCGTCATGAATTTTATAATAAAGCAACATTGAAAAATTTGTTGCTATAACAGCATTATCATTTAGCTCTGTCAATTGTTTTTTTGAGCGATTATTAGTCAATTCAGGGACTTAAACATTGAGATAACCGAGGAAACGTTGTCTTATGCCATGTTTGATAAAGCATAGCCTTAAACTAATATCAGCATATTTCTAATAATAAGCTTATTTTGTCTGTACAGTAAAAACCAAATACTATGAACCGAGGAAACGTTGTCTTATGCCATGTATTGAGCGAATAAAAGATTTTACATGAAATATTTAAATATTTATTACAATGACTTATATCTAATCTGGTGCTATGAAACTATAATATTGTTGACCGAGGAAACGTTGTCTTATGCCATGTTTGGGACCAATCTAGCAGATAATTTTTAAGAAAATATAGCTATTAAAAGTTAGTAAAAACTAAAAACAAAAGTTTTGATCTTAAAATTGTTTATATATTGTCCTATGCCATATTTTGATTTTATAAAAATATTTTATGACAACAAAAAAATAAATTGTTGTCATATACCGAGGAAACGTTGTTAAGTCACCGAGGAAACGTTGTTAAGTCACCGAGGAAACGTTGTTAAATCACCGAGGAAACGTTGTTAAATCACCGTGGAAATCCTTGCCATATAAGCTTTACAGGAGGTCTAAAAGCATTTAAAAGCATTAAAAGTACTTAAAAGCCTAGACCATGAAAAATTGCCCTTGGTTTTCGCTACGCTCAAACTCTATTGAATCTCACTTTCGTTCGATTCGAAGGGGCAATTTTTTGTTAATCCCTAGATAAATCTAATAAAAAGCAAATACAACTCGGAATTCGCTTCGCTCATAAACTTTTCTACTCGCTACGCTCGCTCTAGAAGCAACTGTTAATAGTTCGCACCCATTCGGGATGCTCTGCTAGGAAGGTGAATGATAGATAGGGAGCTTGTAATCAGGGAAACTACGAGTCAATTTTCCTTTGTGTCGCTCGTAGACACTCGCTAAATTAGAAATGGTTGTTAAATATAGATCTATTTTGCGTTCACATGCGTTAATTAGCTCATTTATGAGTTTATGGATAGGATTCTATTGTTTAAGTATTTATNCAAATACAACTCGGAATTCGCTTCGCTCATAAACTTTTCTACTCGCT
>NZ_MODX01000067.1:0-1318 GCF_001866125.1 Acinetobacter sp. LCT-H3
AGAAGCTGGTGCCATCAAACGCAATGAAATGAAAGCAAGCCGGGTAACTGAGCTTGAATTGCCGGATATTAAGGAAGTACGTGAGAAGACAGGCTTAACCCAAGCTGAATTTGCTGCACGTTTGCATATCAGTGCCAGAACCCTGCAAAACTGGGAACAAGGCCGTCGCTATCCGACTGGTCCTGCAGCGACGCTAATTCGTATTCTGGATGCCCATCCAACTCTGATTTAAATATTAAGATAATAAAAAACCCCGGCATCCTGCCGGGGTTTTTCATCGTTGCTGATTGTGCTTTTGTACCCTCTGGTCCATGTGCAATAACTTATAATTCTTGTTTTATGTTATGAAACGTCCTGTTCCTGATGAATTCATCATAGGAAAATTCCACTGTTCCAGGTAGCCGCAAAGAGCCGAGATTGTTGTGCGCCAGGGCGTACAAAATAGCCTAAATTTTATCCCCAGCAATTGGGGATAGTTTTGGAACCTGGATCCGCATGGAATGGGCACTGATTGCCAAATTGATCATTTATTAATCAATTTTCTTGGCAAAATGTTACAGATTCGCTTAAAAACTCACCAACTTATTACAAAAGCGACTTTTTGCTGATTTCTTAGTCATGACTAAAATTTTAAGTTATTGATATTTAAGTTAATATACAAGTGTATTGCGTATAATATCCATTATGTTAAATGAGGATAAAAAAGCTTTAAAACTATCTTTTTTGAGAAAGGGACAATAATCAAAAGGCATGGGTAAGCAACAATCCAATTAATCATCCATTCTGAAAAAATATTTGATAATAAAATTTTATCTTCATCTAATCCTTTTAAAATAGCGTTAATGCCACTCATAAAAAATGAGACAAAAAGAGGAACTAACACTCCTTCTAATGATAGCTTAATCATTGATAATTAAAACTTAAAATATTTTTGAACTTTTAAAATATTTTTTTGAAATATTGTTAAGAGTATTTAATATAAGATTAGAATCTTGACTGATTAAAGCCGTATTAAGTTCAGACATATAATCGATCAGTTGATTTTTTGCTTTTTTGGCAAATTCAGGAGTAATTTCTTGATCTTCATAAAGTAAAACGTAGTTCTTTGCAAATCCATAAATTAGGAATAAGGCGGAACTATCTAAGTTGTTATTATCGTTGCTAATTGATTGTTCACATAAAGCCTTTAGCTGTTTGAAAGCATCTGTTCCATTTGATAAAGCTTTAAAATTTTCAAATATAAATTGGAATGTCATTTTGAGTACTCACTTAAAAAGAAACTCTACAGCTTTAATTAACCCAAATCAATATTTAATTT
>NZ_MODX01000068.1:0-1269 GCF_001866125.1 Acinetobacter sp. LCT-H3
CACTGCTGTCCCATAGTTTGCTTTAAATAAAAAAACCTGAGTCCTAACAGTTAAAATATGAATGCAAACAAACACTTTAACGACCAGGATTCAGGTTTTGTCACATCAGAATACCGTATTTCATGAGCTAATTAAACCTGTTGTGCGACAGGATTTTGAACAACTTGCTAAAGTACACCATGTTGGACAGAAATTTAGAGCGGCTTCCCGGTGGGATCAGTTTATTGCCATATTGATGTCTCAATTCTCTTGTAGGCAAAGTCTGAGAGATATTCAATCCAATTTGGAGTGCCAACAGGAAAAGCTAAGTCATCTCGGAGCAAAGTCTATTCCCCGAAGCACGCTGGCACGAATCAATGAGCAGCAGCCTGCTGCCTTGTATCAACAGCTATTTTACAAGTTGCTTAAATACTATGAACACTCAAAAGTAGCTCATAAATTTCGCTTTAAGAATCCCTTGTATTCCTTGGATGCCAGTCATATTGACCTGTCGCTTTCCTTATGTGAATGGGCCAAAGTTCACGACTCAAAAGCCAGCATGAAACTCAGCATAGGATTGAATCACAGCAATGATATTCCTGAGTTTGTTACAGTTGAAAATGGCAAAGAAAATGACATGGTACAAGGCCGCAAATTCCAGTTTCCTGCTGGCAGCATTGTAGTTTTTGATAAAGGCTATGTCGATTACCAATGGTATGCAAATCTGACTGCTCAAAACATTGGATTTGTCACACGTTTTAGGCCTAAATCTGTGTATCAGGTGATCCAGCAACATCCAGTGCTTGAATCCAAAGGTATTCTAAAAGATGAAACCATTCAGCTGAATAGCGCACATGCCCTAAAAAGAAAAGCCCCAGTGTTAAGAAGAATTGAATATAGAGATCAGCAAAGTGGCAAGCACTTTAGCTTTCTCAGCAATAACTTTCATTTAGCCGCCTCCACCATTGCGGCGATTTATAAAGATCGTTGGAAAGTTGAGCTGTTCTTTAAGGCGATTAAGCAGAATCTCAAATTAAAAGCGTTTCTAGGCCGCAGCAGGAACGCAATTCAGACACAAATCTGGATTGCGATGATCGCCTATTTATTGGTGAGTTTCGCTCAACATTTAGGAAAAACAGGTTGGACAGTTCAACGTTTACTCAGAATAATTCAGGTGAACTTGTTTGAAAGAAGAACTTTAAAAGCTTTATTTTCACCCGATAAAATACCCATAAAACAAGAGGAAGCTCATTTGAGCTTCCTCTTGTGAAAAATTGTGGGACAGCAATG
>NZ_MODX01000069.1:0-1135 GCF_001866125.1 Acinetobacter sp. LCT-H3
CACGTTGACCATGGTAAAACAACTTTAACAGCTGCGATTGCAACTGTATGTGCGAAGAAATTCGGTGGTGAAGCGAAAGACTACGCTGCAATTGACTCTGCACCAGAAGAAAAAGCACGTGGTATTACCATTAACACTTCTCACGTAGAATACGATTCTCCAACTCGTCACTACGCTCACGTAGACTGCCCGGGCCACGCCGATTATGTTAAAAACATGATTACTGGTGCTGCTCAGATGGACGGCGCGATCCTTGTATGTGCTGCGACTGATGGTCCAATGCCACAAACTCGTGAACACATCCTTCTTTCTCGTCAGGTAGGTGTACCTTACATCGTTGTATTCTTGAACAAATGCGACCTTGTAGACGACGAAGAGCTTCTTGAGCTAGTTGAAATGGAAGTTCGTGAACTTCTTTCTACTTATGACTTCCCAGGTGATGACACTCCAGTTATCCGTGGTTCAGCTCTTCTTGCGCTTAACGGTGACGCTGGTCAATATGGCGAAGCTGCAGTTGAAGCTCTTGTTGAAGCGCTTGACTCTTACATCCCAGAACCAGAACGTGCAATCGACCAGGCATTCTTGATGCCAATCGAAGACGTATTCTCAATCTCAGGTCGTGGTACAGTAGTAACTGGCCGTGTTGAGACTGGTATTGTTAAAGTTGGTGAGTCAGTTGAAATCGTTGGTATCCGTGATACACAAACAACAACTGTAACTGGCGTTGAAATGTTCCGTAAACTTCTTGACGAAGGTCGTGCGGGCGAGAACTGTGGTGTTCTTCTTCGTGGTACTAAGCGTGAAGACGTTCAACGTGGTCAAGTACTTGCTAAACCAGGTACAATCAAGCCGCACACTAAATTCGACGCAGAAGTATACGTACTTTCTAAAGAAGAAGGTGGTCGTCATACTCCATTCCTTAACGGTTACCGTCCACAGTTCTACTTCCGTACAACTGACGTAACTGGTGCGATCGCGCTTAAAGAAGGCGTTGAAATGGTTATGCCTGGTGACAACGTTGAGATGTCAGTAGAGCTGATCCACCCAATCGCAATGGACGCAGGCTTACGCTTCGCGATCCGTGAAGGTGGTCGTACAGTGGGTGCTGGTGTAGTATCTCGCGTTACTGCATAAT
>NZ_MODX01000007.1:0-126526 GCF_001866125.1 Acinetobacter sp. LCT-H3
CACAATTTAATTTACAGTCTCTGTTGGAACAATCCATAAATAAAGCCCATCATCTGATGGGCTTCTTCTTTATTCTATTTCCTGCTCAGCTTCGTCTGCTTTTTGTGTCCAGTAATCTGCCTGTATGTCATCTGCTACCACACCCAAACCATTGGCATAGATAAAGGCAAGGTCACGCATGGCCTGAACTTCACCCCATTCAGCTGCCTGTTTCACCAGTGCAATAGATTTTTCGACATCTTTTTCAACTACATCACCACGACGATAAAAACCTGCCAGTTCTAAAGTCGCCGCTGGGTGTTTTTCGAAATTGGCTTTGCTAAGCCAGTAATAGGCTAACTCAAAGTGAGCTTTAGAATCTTCCGGGTCTTCCTCCGCAATTTCTTTGGCATAAACCGTATAACCTTCACCGAGCCAGTACATGGCTTCAACCAGACCGCCATTAGCCGCTTTCAGTGCCCATTCTTCAGCCAGGATAATGTCATCTTCATGCTCGCTGTGCATATATAGTTCGGCAAGCTCAAATTGTGCTTCGGCATTGCCTGCCAGTGCGCGGTTTGCCAGAGTGGCAGGGGGAGAAACACGCTCGGTCATGTCAAAATCTCAAAAATCTTTGCATGTAGATTAAAAGGTTCAAAATAAAAAAGCCAATCCGAAGACTGGCTTTTTTATAAAAGGAATTAAATTGAGCTTAAAATACGCAAATTAGTCCAGAAATGAAGGCAATAAGCACAAAGCCAATACTGATTATTTTAATTTTTGATTCAAAGTAAGTTAGGCTCAGACCAACTGCTAATGCTGCAAAAGTCAGACTGCCTAGCCAATAGCTGACCATATTGCTGATCGTACCGCTAAACAGGCAAAAAATTAGCGCAATGAACAGTAGTCCCCAGCCAGCAAGTGTGGCTAATCGGTTTTTGCCAGCATCCAGTTCTTTGCCAAATATCTGTTTTTGATGTTTAGACATTGAAGCAGCCAGGGCAATAAAGCCCAGTGAAGATACAGACCAGATGAATAAGAAGAACATCATACTTCAGTCTCCACAGCTGTAGTCTTGGCTTTTTTAGCAGGCAAGCCTTGGTGATTTTTCACTTTCTTAAGGGCAAGCCAGAACACAACAGCTAGTAGCCACATAGCCAGATCAAAGCTCGCAATGACCCATTGACCATTCGCTATAGTATTCCAGATTGGCTGTCCACCAGTCAGGACATTTATGACCGGAAGCAGGGCAAATAAAGCAGTTGCCAGTGCCAGCAGCTCTAACCAGGCCTGACGATGCGTCCGGATCATGGCATAGAAGAAAGTCAGCACCCATACTATAAAAAAGGTACGGATTTCCCAGTTGGCACGCATTTCCAGTTCCACCGGAATAAAACGATTGGCATAGAAGTAAGCAGCACAGGCAATAGGTAGACCGATAATTGCTGCGATATTGGTCACTTCCACCGTATGATAACCAAAGGATTTATAGCCCTGTTTCTGCTGTTGCGGTGCACGTTTCACACACCATAGAATCAGACCAGTAGCGATCATCAATGTGCCGACAATACCGGACAGGAACAATAACCAGCGCAGGGCTAGATCCACACCGCGTGCTTCATGCAGTGAAGTCACTACGTTATAGATGCCATTCGCGACTGAAGGGGTTTTTAGTTCGGTTTGATCCGGTTTGAGCGCACCGGTTACGCCGTTGAATTCCAGACTTGGGTACACGCTACGATAGGCAACACTGATACCATTCAGAGCACGTAATTCGATTTCAGCTTGGCTGGTATTTGGCCGAATAATGGTGATGGTACCAACCGGATTGTTATTCCATTCTTTGTCCGCAGCTGCCAGAACCGGTGCCAGATCGGTTAAAGGCGCTGGACGGGCAGAGGAATTTTCGTCACGAGATCGACGTGCTTCACCGCGACCTGCCATTTTACCTCGTTCGCCACGACCTGCACGAGATTCAGCTTCCTGACTATTATCTTGAACTAAAGTTTTACGCTGATCTTGGAGGAAAGCACCACGATTTTCATAAATCTGGTTTACGCCCCAAGGCATGATGGTAAATAACAGCAGCAATAAGCCACTGAATGTAATCATAATATGGAAGGGAAGTGCAAATACCGCGGTTGCATTGTGTGCATCTAGCCATGAACGTTGTCCTTTGCCTGGGCGGAAGGTAAAGAAATCCTTAAAGATTTTCTTATGGGTAATAATCCCGCTGATAATCCCCACCATCATCAGTAAAGTCGCAATCCCGACAATCCAGCGTGCCCACATACGTGGCATGCCATATAAATCAAAATGAAAACGGTACAGGAAACCACCACCACGGGTTTCGCGTGCTTCTAGTACTTCACCGGTTGCACTGTCCAAAGTAATTCGTGTGCCGCCGCGGCGTGCACGAGGATCTTCACCAGCGCCACGGATATTGAGCGTGGTATAGTTCTGACGCGCATGCGGCAGCTGAATGGCCCAGCTACCCGCATCAGGATGATTTTTCTGTAAATAGGCGAGTGCCACTCGGGTCTGTTCAATCTGGGTGGCTTGCGGAACAGACTGGTGCAACTCTGGTTTCATCCAGATAGTAATTTCATTCTGGAAAAAACTTAATGTACCTGTCAGAAAAATCGCATAAAGCAGCCAGCCCAAGATTAAACTGGCCCAAGTATGCAACCATGACATTGACTGGCGTGGACCTTCCGGTTTTGCATCTGGTCTCATCTTATTTCCCTAAAAACTGGTAAGCGATATAGAACAACCCAGCTGGAACCAAAATGCCCAGCGTCGCTTTTAGGGTTTTATTGACCATAAATACCCAGATGAAAGCCCCTGTCTGTAAAAGAAAAGCGATCATAGTGGCGGATATGGCAGCACTACTTTGATAATCACTGAAGTACTGAGCAATGACTATGGCTGCAAAAGTGGCTAAAGCATATCCGCCTAAAGCAGCAAGTATGAAACGGTAGAAAATCATAAAGCGATAAGCCGTGAGTTTGGGCTGCACTTTCTTTTTAGATCGGATGACTGGATTCGGGACAGCTAATTTTTCAGTAGCTGTAAGATCCATATGAGGACTGCTGGTCATTGAAAATACTGCTATTTAACTGTGGGAATTTCATTGATGCGAATGATAACAATTATTGTTTATATTTTAAATAACTATTTTTAAAGATCTTTTAAATGATTAAACTGAAGTGTGAGTTTAAGCAGTATAAATAGGGGGATAAATAGATTGTGAAACACAGCATGGGAACCCAATACTGAAAATAAAAACAGCGGCTCGAAGGCCGCTGTTTCATTAAAAATACTTAAGTCTTAGCTTTCTTGCTGGATACCCGCAACCAACCAGTCTTGGTTAGAACCTGCAGGTTTTACAAAGTGCCAAACTTCAGCAAATGGCTGTGGCAGACTGTTCAGGTCTTCACTTACTGTACCGGTAAAGCGTACGCTCACCACGTATTGACCATTTTCATTTGATGAATCTACAACCATGGCATTCAGGTTAGAGAACTCAGCAACGTCCTGATCCTGATTCGCCATAATGTCGTTATACATAGACTGATACAGGTCAGGGGTCAGATAACGCTGAATTTCTGAAATGTTGCTTGCCGTATTCATAGACTGAATATGGTTAAAACGCTGACGCGCAACACGCAAGAAGGCAGCAGGTTCAGTACCATCAGGAAGCTGACTACCGCTTTGAGTATAAGCAGTACCAAACGGCGCATTATTTACCGGAGCAGAACCAAATGGGGCATTATTGCCTGGTGTTTGACCACCGACATTCTGACCAAAGATATTGGTGCTATCGCCACCGCGAGGTGCAGCAGGTGCTTGACCAAATGGTGCTGACGAACCAGCACCATTGTTTGGAGCGAATGGATTGCTAGAAGTTACTTTTTTTTTTGCGCCCATCTTACGGAAAATGAAGAAGGCAACAGCTGCAGCAAGTAAGATCCAGATCCAGCCTGGGATACCACCTTGTTCTTCTTCTTGAACAGCTTCAACTTGTGCTTGAGATGCCGCGTTGTCATCTGCCAAAGCATTCGCTGCGACGGCACCAATTGCAGCACCCGCTACACCCGCAGCAACCATACCACCAACACCTGAACCAGATTTCTGCTGAGTTGCTGCACCTGCAGTCGGAGCCTGTTGTGCAGGAGCTGCCTGACGAGGTTGTTGATAAGTCTGAGTCGGCGCAGCAGAACGTTGCATACCATGGCTTTTACCACCACCGGCACGTTTTGCTTCAGCAGCTAGAGGCGCAACCAGTAATGCTGCAGTCAAGAAACCCGCGATCAAACCGCGCTGTCGAACTTCCATTCAATTTTCCTATGTAAAAAATATATTTGAACACTCTATTTATATAGGCTTTACATGGAATTTCAATCAAAAAACTGTATTTTTTTACCGAAATTCCAAACTGAGTGCTACAAATTGAATCCTACAGTTCATCACTCAAAGTCATGGCTTCACTGAGGGCTTCATGCAGACGGGCAACCGCAATAAAGCGTACGCCCGGAATTTCTTTCTGCGGGGCATTAGCACGCGGCAGGATAATATATTTAAAACCATGCTTGATGGCTTCTTTGAGACGCTCCTGACCATTAGGTACCGGACGGATTTCTCCTGATAGACCAACTTCACCAAACACAGCCAGTTGCTGCGGCAGAGCTTTACCACGGATACTCGATGCACAGGCAAGTAGAACTGCCAGATCAGAACCCGTTTCGGTAATCTTTAAACCACCGACGATATTGACATAGACATCCTGACCAGAGGTTTGTACGCCGCCATGACGATGCATTACGGCTAACAGCATATTCAGACGGTTTTGTTCCAGACCTAACGCTACACGACGCGGTTGACCATGCGCATCATCGACCAGTGCCTGAACTTCAACTAGCAGTGGACGTGTACCTTCACGGCTGATCATCACAATTGAACCGGGTATGGCTTCATCATAACGACTCAGAAAAATGGCAGACGGGTTGGAGACTTCACGCAAGCCCTTATCGGTCATGCCGAATACACCAAGTTCATTCACCGCACCAAATCGGTTTTTTACCGCACGGATCATTCGATAACGCGAATCTGACTGACCTTCAAAATATAGAACGCAGTCCACCATATGTTCCAGCACACGCGGACCTGCGAGTGCACCTTCTTTGGTGACATGACCGACAATAAACAGGGCAGTTCCGCTATTTTTGGCAAAACGGGTCAGGAGCGCTGCTGATTCACGAATCTGTGATACACCACCCGGTGCAGACTGCAAGGTTTCAGTATAAAGCGTTTGAATCGAGTCGAGGATTGCAACCGCTGGTCGTTCCTGTGCCAGTACTTCACAAATGCGTTCCACACAGGTTTCTGCCATAACTTTAAGATGTTCAGTTGGCAAGTCTAGACGCTGGGCCCGTAATGCCACCTGTGATAAAGATTCTTCACCTGTCACATAGAGTGCGGAACTGTTACCCGCGGCCATATGTGTGGCAGTTTGTAGCAGAATAGTCGATTTACCAATCCCTGGATCACCACCAATCAGTACAACGGAACCTGTCACCAGACCACCACCCAGAACCCGGTCGAATTCTCCAATTCCGGTCGGCATGCGACTTTCATGTGAAACAGAAACTTTATTAAGCGTGGTAATCGCAGCGGCCTGACCAGCATAGCCGCCAATTTTAGGCTGGGCACGATGAGTCACCGCAGGTGCAATGTTGACTTCCAGCAAGCTGTTCCACTCACCACATTCAGCGCACTGACCAGACCATTTAGGATGGTCTGCACCACATTGCTCACAACGATAGACACTTTTTGCTTTAGCCATAGTTTCCGAAAAACAAGATTGGGAATAGGGCTACAGCATAGCGGTGAATGCCACCGAAAACCAAGATCTTCACCTGAAAAATTCGCTGTTTTACGTCAGCGTATGACGTATCTGCATCTGCTACTCTACATAAGCATCAAATACACCCTATAATGACCTTAATCATCACGGGAACAGGAAACCAAACATGCCACAACATATGCAACATATTGATGCAATCGCACGTGAAAAAGACCGTGATGTATTATTTGTACATTTTGAAAATTATGAACATGAAAATGCAGATGCTGACTCCTATCACCTGCGCCAGAATCTGATGGAGTGGCTGGAGCAACGCCAAATTGCTTTTGTACCATGTATGGGGATTGAACAACCCGGTGTGATTGAAAGCTATTCAGGTGATCTTTATATCGATGTGCCATTTGATGAAGCCAACCCAATCTATCAAATGCTGAGTGACCATCTGGAAGATAGCGAAGGGGAAATGAAAATTCCTGGCGTACTATTTTTTGTCTTATCTTTGGAAACTGCGCTTGAGATTGAAGCAGATCGTGAGGAATTTCTGAATCTTAATCAAAATCATGATGACGATGAATTTTCAGGTCGTCTGAACTGATTTCGTTTAGAACACTGGGACCGTAAGAAAAAGCCACTTTTACAGTGGCTTTTTCTTTAGGGCTTTAGATTATATTAATAAAGCTCACCAGACTTGCGTCGGGCAATAAAGTCTTTCGATTCTTTGGCAATCACACCTGAAAGCAGTAACAAGCCGATCAAGTTTGGAATCGCCATCAGACCGTTGAAAGTATCGGCAAACAGCCAGACCAGATCCAGTGTAGCTATACAGCCAATGAATACGGTAGCAATGTAAATAATGCGGTAAGGCAGAACAAACTTTTCACCGAGCAGGTAAGTCGCACATTTTTCGCCATAGTAGCTCCAGCCCAGAATAGTGGAGTAGGCAAAAAAGATAATGCCGAAAGTCACGACCCAACCACCAACGCCCGGTAACAGTTTGTCGAATACACCGATAGTCAGTACCGCACCAGTTTGACCACCAAAATCATTGCCCGCCATGATAAAGCCCATCACCAGCACAATACCGGTAATCGAACAGACAATAATGGTATCAATAAAAGTACCTGTCATCGATACCAGACCCTGACGAGCCGGGTGATCCGTTTTTGCTGCAGCAGCAGCAATGGGTGCTGAACCCATACCGGCTTCATTCGAGAATACACCACGTGCCACACCGTAGCGAATCGCTGCACCAATGGCGCCACCAACTGCTGCTTCACCGGTGAATGCATAGGTAAAGATCATTTTCAGGGCAGGGCCAACCAGCTCCAGATTATTAAAGATAATGATCAGACCGCCCGCGACATAACCAATCGCCATGATCGGTACAATAAAGGAAGAAGCTCTGGCAATGGATTTAATCCCGCCTAAAATCACCAGTGCAGAAAAGGCTGTGATGATCACGCCTGTAACCCAGGTTTCCAGACCAAAACCATTTTCAACGGCCAGTGCTACCGTATTAGACTGTACCGAGCTGCCGATCCCGAAAGAGGCAACAGCACCAAAAAATGCGAAAATTAAGGCTAACCATTTCCATTTCAGGCCGCGTTCGATGTAATACATCGGACCGCCAGACATTTCACCTTTCTCATTTTTTACCCGGTATTTTACCGCCAGAACACCTTCGCCATATTTGGTCGCCATACCGAACAGGGCAGTCATCCACATCCAGAAAACTGCACCAGGGCCACCCAAGACACAGGCTGTTGCCACCCCGGCAATATTACCGGTACCAATGGTGGCAGAAAGGGCGGTCATGAGTGAGCTAAACTGGGAAATATCGCCTTCGTGGGAAGGATGTTTGCCAAAAACCTGTTTAAAGGCCAGTGGCAACATACGGAATTGCCAGAAAAGTAATCGGAAAGTAAGGAATACGCCAGTACCGACAATCAGTACCAGCATATATGGACCCCAGACCCAACCACTGAGGGTTTCCATGATGCTTTGTAAATTTTGCATAAAGTTCTTCTTATTCGTCCTGAGTATCAGTTTAAAGTTCACTTAATTTTAATCAAGCAAATGACATGCCAGACGTGCTCATCCTCAGCACTATTCACGACATTTTTATAGGTTTATTTTTTACACAGTTTCGGAACTTTTACAACAAATATGCAGGAAATTTATCCAGAGCTTCTACGACTAAAGAGAACCTATTCGTTATATAAGAAAAATAAATTAACTTTTAAGATTAAGTGGAAAATACAAATGATGCGAATTTTCTTTTTGTATTCCCCCTTTTTTGCGTTAATTTGTCGCGATTAGACATCGAAGTTGAAAAATAATGTCAGGTCATCATACTGGTTCGCCGTCCGAAAACGGCGAGCTGCAGCGTAGTTTATCCAATCGACACCTGCAGCTGATTGCGATTGGAGGTGCTATTGGTACCGGCCTGTTTATGGGCTCAGGTAAAACCATTAGTCTGGCAGGGCCTTCGATTCTGGTGATCTATATGATCATCGGTTTCATGGTATTTCTCGTGATGCGTGCATTGGGCGAGTTATTACTGTCAAATTTACAATATAAGTCATTTATCGACTTCTCTACGGATCTGATCGGACCATGGGCGGGCTATTTTGTAGGCTGGACCTACTGGTTATGCTGGATTACGATCGGAATTGCCGACCTGTCTGCGATTATTTATTATTTACAGTTTTTTAATAATGGTCTCCCATTTACCCCGGGCGAAGGGGTATTAATCAGTATCGCCTCTATTGTCTTTATCATGGGACTGAATCTGGCCACCGTGAAGCTCTTTGGTGAAATGGAATTCTGGTTCGCCCTGATCAAAATTATTGCGATTGTAGTGCTGATTGCGGTTGGTCTGTGGATGATTTTCACCGGCTTTACCAATGATGCCGGTACGGTTGCATCCTTTGCGCACATTTGGGATCATGGTGGTTTGTTCCCAACCGGTGCCATGGGCTTCTTGGCTGGTTTCCAGATTGCAATTTTCGCCTTTGTGGGTGTTGAGCTTGTAGGCACCACGGCTGCGGAAACCAAAGACCCGGAGCGTAACCTGCCAAAAGCGGTGAACTCGATTCCGATCCGTATCATTATTTTCTATGTACTTGCTCTAGTCATTGTAATGTCTGTGACGCCGTGGGATCAGATTAATCCAAGTGTTTCTCCGTTTGTGAATCTGTTTAGCCAAGCCGGTATTGCAGCTGCTGCGATCATCATGAATCTGGTGGTGCTGTCATCAGTGATGTCTTCAATGAATAGCGGTGTGTTTTCGACCAGCCGTATGCTGTTTGGTCTGTCGCGTGAAGAACAGGCACCGAAAGCTTTCGGTCGTTTGAACCCCCGTGCTGTACCTGCCAATGCCCTGTATTTCTCTGCAGTCTGCTTATTATTAGGTGCGGCGTTACAGTATTTTGTACCGAATACTGTTGAAGCCTTTACATTGGCAACGACATTATCAACCATCCTGTTTATCTGTGTATGGCTGATGATTATCTGGAGTTACATGATTTATTACCGTACCCGTCCAGAGCTACATGCCAAATCAGTATTCAAGCTACCAGGTGGCTTGGTGACTTGCTGGATCGTGATTATTTTCTTTGTCGGCATGATTGGTGTGCTGGCATTAGAAGATGATACTCGCCGTGCCTTGATGGTCAGTCCGATCTGGTTTGTTCTACTGATTTTGGGCTATTTAGGCTTCTATAAACAGAAACATAAATAATCCATATCAATAAAAACGTCAGCGATCTGCTGGCGTTTTTTTTTGTCTAAAGATACTCTCTAGCGTTTAACGCTTTGGTCATGGCGAATGATCGCGTTATACTTCATCGAAACTATTCAATTAGGTGGTCAGATGCGCCAAGTCATTTGCTACATCAGTATCTTAGCAGCAGGTCTTGCTCTTGCAGGTTGTGGTCAGTCAGGTGCCTTGCACTTTCCAAATGATCCGGATTACGACAAGCGTGCCAAATATCTGCTCTATAAAAATACCGAAGCTGAGTCTAAAACTTCCGATGAAGAACGAGATGCCCCTGTGCAACAACAGTTTGCTGCGCCCGAAACATCAGATTCAACCATTACACCTTAACGCTTTCAAAGAAAGGATACCTTCATGAGTTTCACCCGTATTAATGGGGTATTGCATGCCGAGCAATGTTCACTGCAACAGCTGGCAGAGCAATTTGGCACACCACTCTATGTTTATTCAAAAGCGACTTTTGAAAAGCATTATCTGGACATGGATCGTGCATTTGACTTTATTGATCACCAAATCTGTTTTGCCGTGAAGTCAAACTCCAATCTTGCGGTATTGAATGTATTGGCAAAACAAGGGGCAGGTTTTGACATCGTCACGGGCGGAGAGCTGGCACGTGTACTGAAAGCGGGTGGTGAACCTTCTAAAATCGTATTTTCGGGTCTAGGTAAATCAGAAGCGGACATCAAGAAAGCGCTAGAAGTTGGTATTGCCTGCTTTAACGTAGAATCTTATGCCGAGCTGGATCGTATTCAGAAAGTTGCGGCAGAACTGGGTTTAAAAGCGCCCATCTCACTGCGTGTGAATCCAGATGTAGATGCGAAAACTCATCCCTACATTTCAACGGGTCTGAAAGAAAATAAATTCGGCATTCCATCGGATAGCGTATTTGAAACTTATCAGTATGCAGCATCTTTAGCCAACTTGGATGTCGTTGGAATTGACTGCCATATCGGTTCACAGTTGACTGAAACCCAGCCTTTTGTAGATGCGCTGGATCGTGTCATCGTGATGGTCGACCAGTTAAAAGAGATGGGCATTCACCTCAAACATATCGATATCGGTGGTGGTTTAGGGGTGACTTATAAAGATGAGACACCGCCATCTGTTCAAGAATATGCCAATGCGTTGCGTCCGGCTTTAGAAAAGCTGGGCCTGAAAGTCTATATGGAACCGGGCCGTAGT
This sequence comes from Acinetobacter sp. LCT-H3, assembly GCF_001866125.1. Taxonomy (NCBI): domain Bacteria; kingdom Pseudomonadati; phylum Pseudomonadota; class Gammaproteobacteria; order Moraxellales; family Moraxellaceae; genus Acinetobacter; species Acinetobacter sp. LCT-H3. The sequence continues at coordinate 10,806 of NZ_MODX01000007.1, forward strand.
ATTTCTGCCAATGCAGGCGTGCTACTGACCAAAGTGGATCTGCTCAAACCGACCAATCACCGTAATTTTGCAATTATTGATGCGGCAATGAATGACCTGATTCGCCCAGCTTTATACGAAGCATGGATGGACATTCAGTCTGTGACACCGCGTAATGATGTCGAGATGAAAGAATGGGATGTGGTGGGTGCAATCTGTGAAACTGGCGATTTCCTCGGTAAAGAGCGTGAGCTTGCGATCAAGGAAAATGATGTGCTGGCAGTACTCGGTGCTGGTGCTTATGGTTTTGTGATGAGCTCGAATTACAATAGCCGTGGCCGTGCTGCTGAAGTGATGGTTGATGGTGATCAAGGACATTTGATTCGCGAACGCGAAACGATTGAATCATTGTGGGAACGTGAGCGTTTATTGCCTTAAGGAGACAGAATAATGTTACTTGAATTTACCAAGATGCATGGTCTGGGCAATGACTTTATGGTGGTTGACCTGATCAGCCAGCGTGCTTATCTGGATACCCTGACTATTCAGCGTCTGGCAAATCGCAATTTTGGCATTGGATTTGATCAGTTACTGATTGTAGAACCACCTGATGTAGCGAGTGCTGATTTTAAATACCGTATTTTCAATGCCGATGGTTCTGAAGTAGAACAATGCGGCAATGGCGTGCGCTGTTTTGCCCGTTTTGTGCATGAGCGTCAGCTGACGACGAAAACTAAAATCAAAGTACAGACCAAATCTGGCATTGTGGAACCTGAATTGGGCGCCAATGGTTGGGTGCGCGTCAATATGGGCTATCCAAAATTCTTGCCTCAAGAAATTCCATTCCTGGCCGATGAACCGGATAATCTGTATGACATCGATCTGGCAGAGGGTGAAAAACTCACGATTGATGTAGTGAACATGGGTAATCCTCATGCGGTAACAGTCGTACCGGATGTGATTAATGCAGATGTAGCCCGTATTGGTCCACAAGTAGAATCGCATGCGCGTTTCCCGGCACGCGTCAATGCAGGCTTCATGCAGATCATTGATGAAAAGCATGCGCGTTTACGCGTATATGAGCGTGGTGTAGGTGAAACATTGGCATGCGGTACGGGTGCTTGTGCAGCCGCAGTATCTGGTATGCGCCGTGGCCTACTTGCCAACAATGTCGAGATTGAACTGGCGGGCGGCAAGTTGCAGATTGAATGGGTCGAGGGGGATGTAGTCTGGATGACTGGTCCAACCGCAACTGTTTATGAAGGTCGCTTAGACTTACGTTATTTCCAAGCTTAATTTAAAAAGCCCTGAAGAGTCAGGGCTTTTTTATATAGGCCGAATAAATTATTTTTGCATTATTTGATAGACTGATGTTTGTCAGGCTCAAACAGCCAAGGAGGATAGAATGCAGCTTGATCCACAGCAATTGTTATCCATATGGCTCAAAGAACGTGAAATCCAGAACCAGTCCAAACATACTTTGCAGGCCTATGAGCGTGATGTTTCCGACTTTCTGAATTTTTGTCAGCGTCATGCTTTAGCACTCGGAGATATTGAATCAACAGATTTACGCCAGTTTATGGCGGAAAAAGTTGAACAACAGGGCCTAAGTTCCAGCAGTCTGCAGCGGCTACTTTCAGCAATTCGCCAGTTTATGAAATGGGCTGAACAGGCACAGCATGTCAGTTTTAATCCGGCAGATGATTTTCAGCTGAAAAGACAATCCAGACCTTTGCCCGGTATGGTTGATATTGAAACCATTCATCAGATTCTGGATCAGCCTGAACCTGAAGGTGAGGTGCAGCAGCAGATGTGGAAACGCGATAAGACAATTCTGGAACTGCTTTATTCCAGTGGGCTACGTCTGGCTGAAATACGAGGCCTCAGAATTAAAGATATTGACTTCAACCGTCAGCTGCTTCGCATTACGGGTAAGGGGAATAAAACCCGTATTGTGCCATTTGGTTCCAAAGCCAAAGACAGTGTCATGGCGTGGTTACAGATTTATCCTCTATGGCATGGTGATTTTGTGCCAGAAGCACATGTCTTTATCACTCAGAAGGGTAATCCGCTAGGGGCAAGGCAGATTGAAAATCGGGTCAAGCTTCAGGCGCAGCGTGCAGGCGTCAATGTGGATCTGCATCCGCATTTGTTAAGACATTGTTTTGCGAGTCACATGTTATCCAATAGCCGGGACTTACGAGCCGTGCAGGAAATGCTGGGACATAGTAATCTGACTACAACCCAAATTTATACGCATGTCGATTTTGATCATCTGGCGCAGATTTATGATCAGGCGCATCCACGGGCACAACATAAACCTGAAAATCTTAAATAATCATTATTAAAAATATAAGTTGGCATAAAAATTTCATAAAGAATATTTATGCTGAGAGAAATAGAATGACCATGCAGATTATTTCACTATGGTCTTATTCGCGAAAAGCTAAAATTCAGGTATAACAAAAGAACAGAATTTAAGCTACAAAACAGGGTATGGCTGAAAAGAATTCAGCCTGACAGGACTGGAAGTATATGGGCACAGAAATTATTGTAGATATACAACAAAAATATGATCGGTTAAGCGAAGCACAAAAAGAAATTTTTGCAGGTTATGGTCTGCGCCAGATCAAACATTTTGTGGAAATCAGTCTGCCAAATATTGCAGCATCTTTACCTGAAGGTGCTCATGTGCAGGGAATTAATACAGATGGTAAGGTTCAAGCCTACAATCCTGATAGCCATGAATACTATATCTGGATTTCAGACTTGCAATGGCAAGCGACTACTCGTGCGACCAAGGCAGTGGACTTAAAAGAAGATGCCATCGAAATCTGGAAGATCTTTGATTTAAAATCTTATGAACTGATTGACCTCAGTCATGTGCACCGTGACTTTCTGGAAAGTCGTGTCTAAAATTGATCTTCAGTAAAAAAGGACGATATCAATCGTCCTTTTTATTTGGCCAATATTAAAGATCATCTAAAGGTAGTTGAAAACTCTGCTTGATAATCTGACTCGGTAAATCGGTTTTGACACTGGTAATCCCATTCTTTTTAGTTAAATGCGTAGACTGGAATTTACGATAACTTTCCAGATCGGGCACCACCACTTTGAGCATTGCATCACATTCACCCAAAATAATATAGCATTCCATCACTTGGGGCAGTTCCTTCATGGCTTCAATAAAGGTGTCAATCGTTTCAGCATCCTGACCCACTAGCCAGATACGAGAAAATAAAATCAGCTGAAAACCAATCTTCTGCTGGTCCACGATCGTGGTATAGCTCTGGATTACCCCCGCATCTTCAAGCAGTTTTACCCGACGCAAACACGAAGAAGGCGAAAGACCAATTTCACGTGCCAGATCATTATTCTGAATCCGGCCATTGGCCTGTAAATGTCGAATGATATTTTTATCAATACGATCGAGTTTTACTCGAATAGACTTGGAAGATATCTTCATAAAATAGAATAATATTCTAAAAATAATTCATATTATAAAATAAATTGAAAGCCTATTTTGTAAAAAATCGCAGATACTAATTTCACTTTCCGACATGTACAGAGGAACAAGGAAATGTCTGTATTTGCACTTTTTGCACTGACCGTGCTTCCCCTTATTTTTACACCTGGACCAGATATGCTATTTATCCTGTCTCAAGTGATGGGTAAAGATGCAAAAGCAGGCATGATGGCGACTATTGGGGTATGTTGCGGTTATCTGGTGCATTCGATTCTGGTGGCGTTAGGAATTGCAGCAATTATTATGTCTTTTCCAGTGCTGTTTGAAACCATTCGCTGGTTAGGAATTGCTTATCTGTTATTTCTGGCATTTAGTCTGGTGAAATCGGTATTTAGCAAAAATACGTTGATCATTGAAAAGAAATCATCCAGCAATCCGGTACAAAAAGGCTTCATTACTGCGTTACTGAATCCGAAAGGCATGCTGATTTACTTTGCAATCCTGCCGCAGTTTATAGATAAAAGTGGGAATACGGTGAGCCAGGGTTTGATTCTGTCTTTTATCTTTATTGCCATGATCTTTGTGGTGTATTGTGCTTTAAGCCTTTTATTTGCTCGACTTACCCGTTCGGCTCAGATTGATGAACGTAAGCAAAAGTGGATTGATGGGACTTCAGGTGGTTTATTGGCACTCGCTGCTTCATGGCTAATCATTAATTAATAAGCTATAAAATTCACCAATGTTCATCAAATAAGTCATACATTCGTTTTAAAAATTTAAAAGCACGTGATCACAGCGTGCTTTTTTAATATATTTCCTTATAAAAATTATTTTCTGCTATTTCATTGATCTATTTATAAGTAAGAGGGAATTTTGACCAAATCTGGAAGAATGAATCGAACCCATCACCATATGTCAGAAATGACAGATTTAGATAGGAGTAATTTGTATTCTTTATAATAATAGTGACAAGAAATGAAATTAAATTTTATAAAATAGATCAAATCTTTTGATGTGCATAATCAAATAAAAAGATACTAAAAATCAATAGTTAAATTTTAAATAAAATGATGAGAATTTGTTCTGTATAAATGTCAAATCTTGAAATGTGAACGCGACGTTCAAGGAAAATTACGCATTTTTACACCCTATTGGTGAATTGTGACTTGACCGAAATGCCGAACGCATTGCAAGATAGGGCACCTAAAAAAATTTAAGTGAAGAGTTATTATAACTTTTCTAAATATTTACATTTGCTAAAACAGCCGAGGATTACATGAAGGCTCTTGTTGCTGTAAAACGTGTGGTTGATGCCAACGTTAAGGTTCGCGTTAAGCCGGACAACAGTGGTGTTGACTTAACAAACGTTAAAATGTCAATTAACCCATTCTGTGAAATCGCAGTGGAAGAAGCGGTTCGTTTAAAAGAAAAAGGAACTGTTTCAGAAATCGTTGTTGTTTCTATTGGTCCTAAAGAAGCTCAAGAACAAATCCGTTCTTCTATGGCTCTTGGTGCTGACCGCGGTATCCTGGTTGAAGCTGATGACAGCCAATTAGGTGCGTTAGAAGTAGCGAAAATTCTTAAAGGTGTTGTTGAAGCTGAACAACCACAATTGATCCTTCTTGGTAAGCAAGCAATTGATGACGACTCTAACCAGGTTGGTCAGATGCTTGGTGCACTTCTAGGTGCAGGCCAGGGTACTTTTGCTTCTGAAGTGAAAGTTGAAGGCGACAAAGTACAAGTGACTCGTGAAATCGACGGTGGTTTACAAACTGTTGAATTGAACTTGCCAGCAATCATTACCACTGACTTACGTTTGAACGAGCCACGTTATGCTGCTCTTCCAAACATCATGAAAGCGCGTAAAAAACCGCTGGATACCAAGTCACCTGCAGATTTCGGTGTAACCACTACAACTAAACTGAAAACAGTAAAAGTTGAATCTCCTGCAGAGCGTAAAGCTGGTGTACAAGTGAAGTCTGTAGACGAGCTTGTAGAAAAATTGAAAAACGAAGCGAAAGTGATCTAATACAGAAGGATAAAAATCATGAGTATTTTAGTTATCGCTGAGCACGACAACAAAGCATTAAACGCTGCTACTTTAAACGTTGTTGCTGCGGCGCAAAAAATCGGTGGTGATATCACTGTATTGGTTGCTGGTTCTGGCGCTCAAGCAGTTGCTGACCAAGCGGCTAAAGTTGCTGGCGTAAGCAAAGTATTGCTTGCAGATGATGCTGCTTATGCAAACCAGTTGGCTGAAAACGTAGCGAAACTGGTTGCTGAATTGGGCAAAGGCTATAGTCATATTCTTGCTGCTTCTACCACGACTGGTAAAAACATCCTGCCACGTGCAGCTGCATTACTAGACGTAAGCATGATCACAGACATCATTGCTGTTGATTCTGCAAACACATTCAAACGTCCGATCTATGCAGGTAACGCGATTGCAACTGTAGAATCTTCTGAATCAGTTGTTGTTGCAACTGTTCGTGGTACTGCATTCGATCCAGTTGCTACTGAAGGTGGTTCTGCTGCTGTTGAAGCTGCTACAGCGACTGGTGATGCTGGTATTTCTAAGTTCATTAACGAAGAAATCGTTAAATCTGAACGTCCAGAATTAACAGCTGCTCGTATCGTTGTTTCTGGTGGTCGTGGTGTTGGTTCTGGTGAGAACTATCACAAAATCCTTGATCCACTTGCAGACAAACTGGGTGCAGCTCAAGGTGCATCTCGTGCGGCTGTTGACGCAGGCTTCGTTCCTAACGATATGCAGGTTGGTCAAACTGGTAAGATCGTTGCGCCTGACCTGTACATCGCTGTAGGTATCTCTGGTGCGATCCAGCATTTGGCAGGTATGAAAGAGTCTAAAGTGATCGTTGCGATCAACAAGGACGAAGAAGCACCAATCAATGCAGTCGCTGACTACTGGTTAGTAGGTGACTTGAACACTGTTATTCCAGAGTTAGTATCTAAAATCTAATTCCTGAATACAGTTTAAAAAGACGCTCTTGCGTGAGCGGTAAGTGAATACTTACTGCTCTGTTCAGGGGCGTTTTTATTTATAATGAAAAATGAATAAAATAATAATGAAAGTTTCTATATTGCCTCTATATCAGCCTTTAATCGAAAATGCTCGATTTTATCGATTGTTTTGTTCAACTCTAATACTATTCATTCTTGCTGTATTGGCTTATTTGATCATCTTAATACAGATCGCTGGACTATGGCTTATTTTTGCTGCCTGTAGCTTTGCAGGATTCATCTACCTGATCTATTTGAATACGCTTTCAGATGCACAGGTACTTGCGAAAGCAGAGCAATGGATCGAGCTTGATAATCAGCGATTTCAGAACAGTGCTTATGGTATCCAAGGCGATGCGCTGATGGTATTGATGTTTATTTTCCCTTTTGTATTACTTACGTGGTTGTTATATAGATGTTCTAAATTATTTAAAAATTAAGTATGAGAATTTGAATAATGATTAGAAAATTGGACTGAAAATAAAGATTGGATATGTTGCTTTTGGTGCTTAATAGGGCAGATATTAAGCGAGCTTTAGAAGATTTAAAAGTAATACTAATATTCATATTTTAATTTACTTGCCGGTTTAGCGGCGTCTTCCTGTGAACTTTGATGATCTGTTACCCTGACGCATGCTGGTGATATTGATTGTCGTCCAGTATTTAATTACCTAGCCATTGATGCAGCTGGATTGCACGCAGGAAAATCTTCTTTGTATACTTGATCAAGAAAGAAACAGGGGATTCAGTACAAGATATTTCCGTGTATAAAATGCGATAATTCAAGCTAAGAATGAACCTCTGTGTGCAGAGGTTTTTTTATGCGTTAAAAATTGTGAAGTGGTTAAAATTTCTACCAAAAATCCTTTGGATAGTTGGGTCTGAAACGGCTTAATTTAGCCTGATTTATGCTATACTGTCCGACTGAATTTTAAATATTGGTTCAGCGTTTTTTGAACCAATTTATAGCTGGATTTACGACATATAAATACAGGTCAAACAGGACCTGTAGAATAAGGAGTATGCATGAGCGTATCGGAAATTAGACCGATTGCCATTGAGGATGAACTTAAAAGCTCATATCTCGATTATGCGATGAGCGTGATTGTGTCACGTGCATTGCCAGATGTACGAGATGGTTTAAAACCGGTTCATCGTCGTGTGCTTTTCGCAATGCACGAATTAGGCAATGACTATAACAAAGCATATAAAAAATCTGCACGTGTAGTCGGTGACGTGATCGGTAAATATCACCCGCATGGTGATTCTGCCGTTTATGAAACGATTGTCCGTATGGCACAAGACTTTAGCTTGCGTTACCAGTTGGTTGATGGCCAGGGTAACTTCGGTTCTGTCGATGGTGATAGTGCAGCGGCAATGCGTTATACCGAAGTACGTATGCGTAAGCTGACCCATGAGCTCCTTGCTGATCTTGAAAAAGATACAGTGGAATGGGAAGACAACTACGACGGTTCTGAGCGCATTCCACAAGTCATGCCTACGCGTATTCCTAACCTGTTGATTAATGGTGTTGCTGGTATTGCCGTAGGTATGGCGACCAATATGGCACCGCATAACATGACTGAAGTCATCAATGCGTGTTTAGCCTATGCCAATGATCCGAATATCAGCACTGAAGGGCTGATGGAACATATTTCGGGTCCAGATTTCCCTACTGGCGGTATTATTTACGGTAAATCGGGTATTGTAGATGCCTACCGTACCGGTAAAGGCCGTTTGCATATCCGTGGTAAATACCACATCGAAGAAGATGCCAAAACTGGTCGTAGCACGATTGTATTCACTGAAATTCCTTATCAGGTCAACAAAGCGAGAACCATTGAGCGTATTGCTGAGCTGGTAAAAGAGAAAAAACTCGAAGGGATTTCTGAACTTCGTGACGAATCTGATAAAGAAGGGATGCGTATTGCGATTGACCTGAAGCGTGGTGAAAATGCTGAAGTAATCGTGAACAACCTGTTCCAGAATACCCAGTTAGAAAACTCATTCAGCATCAACATGGTTTGTCTGGACAATGGACAACCGAAGCTGATGAACCTGAAAGACATCATTGCGGCATTTATCCGTCATCGTCAGGAAGTCGTGACACGCCGTACCATGTTTGAGTTACGCAAAGCACGTGAACGTGGTCATATCCTGGAAGGTTTGACGGTTGCACTTGCAAATATCGATCAGATTATTGAAACCATCAAGACTTCTGCAAACCCGGCTGAGGCGCGTGAGCGTCTACAAGCGGGCGAGTGGGCAGCAGGCGGTGTAGCAGCATTACTTGAAAAAGCAGGCGCAGTTTCTGTACGTCCTGACGAAATTGAAGGTGAAGATCCTAATCGTCCATTCGGTATTGATGGTGATATTTATCGTTTATCACCGACCCAAGTGAACGCGATCATGGAGCTGCGTCTCCATCGCTTAACAGGTCTTGAACAAGATAAGCTGCAAGCTGAATATTCTGAAATTCTTGCGCAAATCGCTGAATATACGGCCATCTTGAATGACTTTAATTTATTGATGAATGTCATTCGTGAAGAGCTTGCACTGATTCTTCAGCAATATGGCGATGCACGTAAAACCGATATCGTTGAATCACGTATTGACTTCTCTCGTGAAGATTTGATTCCTGAAGAGCAAATGGTGCTGACAGTTTCAAAAACTGGTTATGCAAAAACTCAACCATTGTCTGACTACGCGGCTCAGCGTCGTGGCGGCCGTGGTAAGTCTGCAACCAGCATGAAAGAAGACGATTATATCCAGCATATGGTGGTTACTTCGAACCATGCAACCGTGCTTTGCTTCACCAATGTCGGTAAGGTTTACCGTCTGAAAGTCTACGAAGTACCACAAGCCTCTCGTGGTGCCAAAGGTCGTCCAATGGTGAACTTGCTGCCACTAGATGACAACGAAACCATTACTGCAATCTTGCCAGTGATTGATGCACCGAAGAAATTCAAAGAACGTTTGGCAGACTTTAAAGCATTTGTAAAAGCCAATGCTGCTCAGCTACAAAGCAACGAAGTGATCAACAGTCACTTTGCTGCACTAGAAGCTGCACTTACTGAATCTGAAGAGGGTGCAGATGACATTTCTGATGCACTGCGTGTTCAGTTGAAAGAATTGGGCTTAGCGCTTTCAACCACTGATCTTGATGACGACATCATCAATGATTTTGCTCAGCAAGCTGAAGCCGTTCGCAAGAATTTCTATGTGTTTATGGCGACCGAGTACGGTACGATTAAACGAGTAGAACTGGAACAGTTCTCAAATGTTCGTTCAAACGGTTTGCGTGCGATTGAACTGAATGGCGATGACACCTTAATTGGTGTTGCGATTACTGACGGTGAACAGCAAATCATGTTGTTCTCGAACGAAGGTAAAGCCATTCGCTTTGCAGAAACTGATGTACGTTCAATGGGTCGTTCAGCCAAAGGTGTGCGCGGTATGCGTGTGACCATCGGTGCTTCGCAAGTTGAAGATGCAGAAGATGCAGAGGTTGAATCTGATGATGAAGATGCAACTGAAGCGAACTTCATTAGCCGTATCGTATCTCTGGTTGTCGTGCCTGAAACGGGTGAAGTACTGTGTGCCTCTGCAAATGGCTATGGTAAACGTACGCCTGTAGATGACTTCCCAACCAAAAAACGTGGCGGTAAGGGCGTGATTGCGATCAAGACCTCTGAACGTAACGGTGAGCTGGTGGGTGCAGTGGCAATTGATGCATCTAAAGAGTTGATGCTGATTTCTGATGGCGGTACTTTGGTTCGTACCCGTGCATCTGAAGTGGCACAAACTGGCCGTAATGCACAAGGTGTTCGTCTGATCCGTCTGGCTGAAGATGAAAAACTGGTTGGTGTAGAAGCGATTGAAGCCGTTGAAGATGAAGAATTGGATGTATTGGAAGAAACAGAAGTTTCTGAAGATAATCTGGCTGAAACTCCTGAGGCTGTAGATGCAGCTCAAGATGGCGAAAATACAGCAGAAGACTAAGTCTTCAATTCTTATAAAAAGGGCGCTTCGGCGTCCTTTTTTACAGACTTTACTGGAAATGACCATGATGAAAACTAAATTGATGTCACTTGCTGGGCTAGCTCTTCTTGCCGGTTGTAGCACTACCGAACAGGTAGCAGATCCAAGTACAGCCCAAGCCCAGGCAGCAGAAATTGCCTATAATGACTTGCGTGATGGTAAGTATGAAGAATTTTTAAGTTATCTGGATCCGAAATTACAGCAGTATTTTCAGGAAAATCAGAAAACCATGAAGAAGTTTTCGCATTCCATTCCTGAAGGTGAGTATAAGTCTAAGACCTTGATGGTAAAAACTTTTGTTGAAAAATCAGGTCAACCAAGTGAATACAAGGTCAGCTATGAAATCGCTTATCCAAACAATCTGGTGCAATACGATGTCAGCTTTGACAAGCCCAACGGCAGCAGCAAAATCCAGAACTTTTATATCCGCGTATATGGGGAATAAGCTTTTAGCTTAACAGGGTTCAAGCATTATTTAATGCGTAAGCATAGGCGATAATAGCCTAAGCTAAAGCAAAAAATTCCAACAATCAGCAGATAGGCGAGTTTCCCTAAAATCATGCTGGTCGGTACGCCCATCTGATTCAGTTGAATAAACATCTGTACGATCTGTGTGGAAGGTAAGGCCTGTCCAAACATTTGCATCCAGACGGGCATCGCAGCATGTGACCAAGCGACTCCGGACAGCATAAATAAGGGAATTGAGGTAAAGACAATAACATGTCCGGCACGCTCTGGCATATCCAGAAAACTGGCGAACAGGGTCGTGATGCCGATTATGCAGAATACAAAAACCGGAACAGCCAGCAGCATGCCCCAGAAATTCCCGCCACGTGGATAGTCAAACAACCAGAAGGTGAAACCAAACAGGTAGTAGCACCCCAGACAGCCAATGGTCAAAATTGCCAGACTGATTCCACATAAGGTCGTCAAATTGATCACCTGTTTATTTTCACGATACAGCGCAATCAACATGCTGAGCCCCAGAAAAATCGTCTGATGAATAATCAGTGGGGCAACCGCTGGAAATACATAGCTTCCATAGCCAGAAAGTGGATTAAATAGTGGAATCTGGTGAATCGATAGGGCAGGAGAGAAATGCGAAATTTCGCTAAAGCGTTCTGCATATTCACTTAAGGTATTTTCGACAGAACCAACCAGGCCTAAACCGATCTGTTTGGTAATCAGGAAATTCGCTGCACTTAAATACAGCCCAATCCCGCCATTTTCACCGTGTCGAATGGATTGTGAAAGGTTGTCTGGTAATAACAAAATCCCGTCAGCCTTTTGAGCCTCCACCCACTGTTTGGCCTCCGCAAAATTTCCGGTAACTGCCTTGATCTGTACATTCGGGCTTTGGCTAACATGACTGATAATAGTATTGGTTAAGTCGCTTTGCTCTTCATCGACAATAATAATGGGTAAGGCTTCTGCGTGTTCAGCCTTATATGCCATTGGATAGAAAAAGCTGTAAAACAGTACAGATAGGATTAACGTAGTAAAAATACTGGTATTGCTAACAATATCTTTAAAAGTTTTACAGAAAGCGGCCCAGAGTGCTTTCATGTGGACACTCCTTTCACTATTTTCTTTAAAAATACATAGGCCAATACAGCATAAAGCACCACATAGGTAGTCAGTATGAATATTGGTTGAGCTGAGAGATATAAGGGACTACCAATCACCCATTGTTCAGTCTGTAATTTGGCATAAGGTGTATAGGGAATAATATTGGCCCAGAGCTGGGTAAACAGTGGTGCATTATTGAGAGGCAATGTGACACCGGCGAAGCTGAGCGATGAGCCACCATACACTGCCAGCAAACCAAAAGATTTGGTTAGATCCTGCGTTGCCAGTACGACCGCGCTACTGATAAAGGCATAGGCACTATAGAATAGGACTTGTGCCAATAAAATCAGCCATAATGAACCAGCAATAAACCAACCACGAAACTCCACCATCCACAGCATCCAGACCCAGGTCCAGAAACAGAAAATTGCGACATAGACCAGATTTTTAGACAGTAATGCTGACCAGAGATTTTGTCCATTAATCCAATGATTAAAAGTATGACGCTTGATTTCCTGTCCTACAGCAAATGCTACACAGCAGCACAATAACAAATGCAAAATTGCCGGAACCATATAAGGTTCCAGATAAAATTCATAATTTAATTGCGGGTTATACAGCGGGGAAATTTTAATATTAGGTGTCGGTACCTCCAGATAAGGTAGGGTATTACCCAGATACTGCCTGCCAGTAAATTCCGCCATTGCCTGAAGCGTGCTCAATAACATAGCCGAAGAAATGGTATTGCCAATACTAAAATAGCTCTGATTAAAGGCAATACTAATTTCAGCATCCTGGGCTGTGACTAATCGTTGTTCTGCGCCCGCAGGAATATGGATATAACCCCAGATTTTATTCTGATTCAGCAGTTTTTCTACTTCAATGGTCTGATCAGAAACGATATATATCTGTAGGGTATGATTTAGCGATAAATGATTATAAATCTCGGTACTCAGGCGGCTTTGATCCTGATCAATAATCGCAATCGCTAAATGATCGGGCTTGCCTTGAGCAAACATGCTGCCGAGTAAAATCAAAATGCAGGCAGGGGCAAGTACAACCAAGGCCAGATCCCATTTTTCCCTGAGTAAATAGCACAGTTCGCGCCGGATACCTGCCCACATTATTTTGAAGACTCTTGCAGCTTAAACAGCACACTCATGCCAACTTTCAGTTCAGGAATTGTAGTCGCTGGTACAAGGTGGACTTTGAAGCTGCGAACATCATAGCCACCAGTCTGACGTGTGGTTTTAATGGTGGCAAATTCACCCTCAGCACTAATACTTTTTACTTTAAATATTGCGTTTTTATTAAGTGCCGGAATAAAACCCTCGAGCTGCTTTTGTTCACCTAGGGAAGCATATTGGTCTTCACGAATATTCACACTGACCCAGCGTTCTGCCGAAATCAAACTGACCACAGGTACTGCGGTTGCAACCAGCTCAGAGAGATTGCCATAGGTTTTAGATACTGTACCATCAATAGGCGCCAGTAGTTCAGTCTCTGCTTCCAGGGCACTGGCTTCAGCGACTGCTGCACGGGCAATGTCGACCTGTGCATCTGCTGAAATTTTCTGTTCTGGGGTGCTGCCACGTTTAGCGCGGATATATTGCTGATAAGCAGCTTCAGTCATCTGGGAGGCAGACTGTGAGGCAGCAAATAGCTCATCTCGGCGTTGACGGGAAATTACACCTTCTTGAAACAGGTTTGCACCGCGCTGATAAGAGGTTTTTGCCAACTGTTCCTGTGCTTTGAGAGACTGCCAGTTGGCATACAGTGAAGCGACATTTTCTTCTTGTGATCCGCGTTCGGCTGTCGATTGTAAGGCTAAGGCAGATTGCAAGCTTGCTAATGCCTGCTGTTTTTTCGCTTCTATTTCAGGACTATGCAACTTAACTAATACCTGACCTTGCTTGACGTCATCACCTTCCTGCACATAAATTTTTTCAATCCGGCTTGGAACTTTGGTCGCGACCTGTACGGTTTCAGCCTCAACCCGACCTTGCAGTTCGATGTCTTTAGGTTGATAAGTTTTCCACAAGCCAAAGCCAATTAAAACCAGGATGACTGGAATTAGACCTAACAGCAGGTATTTCTTGGTAGATTTGTCCTGTTTAGTTTCAGCAGGACTTTCTTTGGGTGAATCGATGTGATTCATTTCTGAAGCCGGTTCATCAACAGGAAATTCTGGCTTTTGTTCATCAGTCATGTTTGGCTCCATTAACGAATATAGTGAGTATTGGCATGTTGCATATAGTCTGGAAATTCAGTAATTGAGCCATGGCTTTGCAATAAAGTGGCAAGTGACATGATGTATTTATAGGCATTCAGGGCCATTTCAGCTTTCAGGCCACTCAACATATTTTGCGCATCAATTACCTGAGTCGCGGTGCCAACATCTTCCTTAAAAGACAGTTCCTGAATACGCAGATTTTCTTGTGCTGCTTTCAGGTTTCGTTGTAATAACAGATCACTTTGCTGGGCGCTGACCGCCTCACTAAATGATTTATAAATCAGGCTCTCAATTTCCTGCTGGGTACGTGCCGTCATCAATTCTGCTGCATGGCGCTTCAGTTCGGCAGCCTGAATATTCTTGTTTTTATCAATGCCGGAAAATAAGTTATAACGTGCTGCAACGCCGACAATCCAGTTCTGGTTTTCATCCAGGCTATATTCACCAAAGGCAAATACATTGGGTCTTTTTGTTGCCTGCTGGGCTTTAACATTGGCTTTGGCCAGCTCAGTATCCATTTTCATTTTTTTAATAAGCGGAGAGTTCTGGCTAAAACTGCTGAGCAGAATATTTACATTTTGAGGTTCTGCACGATTTACAAATAAAGGTGTGCTCAGTTCGGTAATATGGCTGTCCTGTAGAAAGTTATTCAGCTGGAATAAGGCAGCATTCAGATTCGCCTGAGTATTTTGTTGTGTTCGATCAGCATTGTTGCGCGCCACTTCAAACTGCATACGCTGACCCTTACTGATGAATCCCTGCTGTTCCATTTTCAGCGCATTACGGTAATGTTGCTGCATGGCATTTGAATTAAAACGTGCGGCTTCCAATAACTGTTTTTGCAGTTGCACATTAAAATAAGTCTGAATCAGTTCAAGGCGTTGTGTATCCTGCTGTTGCTGGTTGCTCAATTCACTGCGTCCCGCCTGAATACTGGCTATTTCTTTGGCACTACGGGTAAGTCCGCCGGTATAAAGTGGCATCATCACTGAAATAGTAGGGCGAATAACTTCATCTCTAAGTACAACATTGGATGAATCTGGAATTAAACCAACACCATCCTGAATAGGTTGCTTCAAGCTTTCTTTAAGCGGGTCGGCAATAGCCTGGTCTAAATTAAACTCATCAATTTTATTATTTAAGCCATTAGTAAGTGACTGCTCAAGGTTATTTTTAACAGCACCTAAAGGAATGTCTAATTCATTACGAAAGGCATAAGCACGGACATTCAGATCAACCCGTGGCAGACCAATGCCTTTAACCGCTTCTGCTTCCAGGTTTGCAGCCTGTTCCAGATTCTGGAAAGCCTGACTGGTATAGGAACGTTGCAGCAGTTGTCGTTCTGCATCCTGAAAGCTGATAGTTTGTGCATAGGTAAAGACGCCATACATCATGGATGCAAGTACAGACAGACTCCAGTAAACACATCGTTTATTTTTCTTCATATTCATAAAGTAGAGATGCAAAATCATATTAAATCAGTTTTATGAGTATTATAAGTCAAGTGCTTGTAGGTTAGGAGAAAAGGAAAGTTGTAATAGTGTTGTAATCACGACTTGTAGGAATCATTTATATAAGAAGCAAATTCTGTGGTTAATATCGAAATATATATTTTGTGTAAAATATAAACATAAATATTGAGATTGATTCTAAAAAATGGATAAAAAACATTAGAAAATTTAGCAGAATTCATATGTGGAACAAATGAAGAAATATATCCGGTTTATCGAAAAGGTTCAGATCTAACTTCTTTTTTCATAGTGTAGGTATACCTGTTTATCATGATGGATCAACACGTGCTAAATGGGTATTTGAGCAACTTGTAAGTTGTAGTAAAAGTCAGCTAGCTGATGTTTTAAAAAGATTGGCTTCTCCAAAAGAATATAGTGGAAATCATTCAAAAGTAATAAGTGCATTAAGACTTCTTAACAAAATTTTGTATATAGAAGGCTTCGAAATTTATCTGGAAGAAATTGAACCCAAGTTTAAAAAAATACAAATAAATTTTAGTGAGAAGATTGAACCTGAATTCAAGCCAATCCCTAGACCCAATTTTCTAGTATTAGGTTTAGAACCTGGTGTAGGAAAAATTCTTGATTATAGATGGGACGAAATCCAACGTTGTATCGAAGCTGATGCTAATTTATCGGCGGTAATTCTTATGGGAAGCTTATTGGAAGGATTACTTTTAGGAGTAATTCATAAAAACATTAAGCTTGCTAATCAAGCATATTCAGCTCCTAAAACCCGAGAAGGAAAGGTTAAACCTTTTTCAGAATGGAAATTGAGTGAAATGATTGATGTTGCTCATTCATTAGGTTGGATTGAAATTGATGTAAAAAGATTCTCCCATTCTCTCAGAGAATTTAGAAATTTAATTCATCCTTATGAACATATGATATCGAATTTTAATCCTAATAAAGATACTACTAGTATTTCTTGGTTGGTTGTTCAGGCCGCTATAAACGATTTAACGAAAACTTTAAGTTAACAGTAGAAATTAAATTTATCCCTCGAATCTACATTGATTTTTTGACTCTATCTTCATTCATGGATTGAAATAATTTTGTGCAAGCTAAGCCCAGATATGGTTAAATGCCATCATTTTATTGTGTTTCACTCTGAAAGGAAAAATCATGCGCGCGTACAACTTCTGTGCTGGTCCTGCTGCATTACCTACTGCCGTTCTTGAAAAAGCTCAAGCTGAAATGCTCGACTGGCAGGGCAAGGGTCTTTCGATCATGGAAATGAGTCACCGTAGTGCAGACTACGTCGCAGTTGCTGAGAAAGCAGAAGCAGATCTACGCAAACTCATGAACATTCCTGAGAACTATAAAGTATTGTTCTTACAGGGTGGTGCATCGCTACAGTTCTCTGCAATTCCGTTGAACTTGTTAGGTAAAAACAACAAGGCTGACTATATCCATACTGGTATCTGGTCTGAAAAAGCACTGAAAGAAGCAAAACGCTATGGCGACATCAATGTCATTGAAGCAGGTACTAAAACTGCTGACGGTAAATTAGCGATTACTGAGCAAAGTACCTGGAACCTGTCAGATGCTGCTGCTTATGTGCACTATGCAGATAACGAAACGATTGGTGGCCTGCAATTTGCCCATATTCCTGAAACTGACAAGCCATTGGTATGTGATTTCTCTTCAAGCATTTTATCTGCGCCAATCGATGTAACTAAATTTGGTCTGATCTATGCCGGTGCACAAAAGAATATTGGTCCTGCTGGTCTGACGCTGGTCATTATCCGTGAAGATCTATTGGATCAAGCGAAACCGGAAATTCCAAGCATCCTGAAATATGCAGATCAAGCGAAAAACGGCTCTATGGTGAACACTCCATCAACTTATGCCTGGTACCTGTCAGGTCTGGTATTTGAATGGTTGTTAGAGCAGGGCGGTGTAGACGCAATTTATAAAGCTAACCTCGCAAAAGCTGAACTACTGTATGGTTATATCGACTCTAGCGATTTCTATGCAAACCCGATTGCCAAAGAAAACCGTTCAATGATGAACGTGCCATTTACTTTGGCGAAACCTGAACTGGAAAAACAGTTCCTGAAAGAAGCTGAAGAAAATCATCTGTTGAACCTTGCAGGTCACCGTTCAGTAGGTGGTATGCGTGCAAGTATCTACAATGCGGTTCCGCTTGAAGGTGTTCAGGCACTGGTAAAATTCATGGATGAGTTTGCAAAACGCAATGCTTAAATCCAGCATGCAAAAAAACCCAGCTCAGGCTGGGTTTTTTTATCTTCCGATTCTGAAAATTAAAACACGAAAAGATGAAGTAGAAAGGCGCAGATCAGCATGCCCAAGGCAAAAAACAAGCATGACATTATGTCAATGTCATAGCTCGAGCGAAGATGATGCCCGACTTGATTTAAATTTTCTTCCTGTACGATTTTCATAGATATTATTGTCCGATCTATTTATCGTTAATTACTATTTGTTATGAGCCTTTTTATCATAAAAAATTGGTTAAATAAAGTACATTTTTAATTTAACTGCATAAAGTTATTATTTTTTTCATCCATTAAATAAATCTACCTATTAATCCTGCAAAAGCAAGAAGCACTGTTTACAAGGTATTGCTAATATCATAAATAATATTCGTTATTTTAAAAAATGAATTTATTTGAATCTAAAATTGTGGATAAGTGATTAATTTATGAATTCATAAAGTGTATTTAGAAGAGTAAGCTGGGGATAAAATAATCAGCTCAATAAAATCGTTAATGAAAATCTTTATTTAAAAAAACAGGAGATATTCAACGGATGTGAATATCTCCTGTTTTTGAATTTAAACTATAAAATTTTTAGGCTTTGCTATAAATGTTGGCCTGAATCCATAGATTGCCACGGATATATTGCCCGATACTAAAGTCTTTATGTGCTGGATTGCGTGTAGCAACACGGAGCAGGGTGGCAGGGCGACCTTCATCATGAATCAGGGTGACATCATAAAGAGTGTATTCCTGATCCATAAATTGCATTGAAGTCTTACCGACAATATTGCCCTGGAACCAGGCTTCATCTTCCTGACCAATGGTTTCACCATAGAGGTAAGCCACCATTTTAGAGAAATCTACAGTAACCGGAGCTTTATCATCTTCAGATTTAGGTTCCCACGCATCAATCTGTTCCTGCAGATTTTCTGGTGCAATGCCATTGTTGGCTGCCAGAATATCATTCAGCGCACGGTGGTGCTTGATTGAAGCCGGATCATCGACAATCAGATGTTCATGTTCCGCTACAGGCTCGAGTTCATAAGCCCAGGCATTCAGATTCACCAGATAATTTTGATCTTTATCGTATTGTGTATGATTGACGCTATACAGACTGTCAAACGCATACACAATATTGTTCAGACCCAGATTCAGGCGTAATACGGCTTGAGTATTGGACTTGCAGCTGATAATCCGTTCAATTTGTGCCTTCACTTTATAAGGACTGTCGAAGCATGGAAAAGCGGTTTTCACAGCTTTGGGTTTATTGCTTTCCACCTCAATGATCTGGCTTAACTGCACCGTGGCCTTGCTCGGACCCTGAATCAGCCAGGTGTTTTCATCCATATCGCATTCTTGTTTGCAGAGACCCATCGGCATGACCGGGGCATCAAGTGCCTGAGTTAACCACTTCGGTACATCGGTACCTGGATTGTCTGTAAGGAGATTCCAGTGTTCAACATGACTACCGAAGTTTTGATCATCGATAGTGATGATCTCAGGACTATTTGAATTTTTCATATGCACAATTGATCTGGGATTGCTTATTTATAGTTAATCGAGGGTCATTCTGATTTTTCAAGTCAATCAGATGAATTTTAAAATTAAATTGCCATCAGATTCTTGTCAATTCTTATTCGCAGTCTAGAGATCAGCATAGTTGTAATTGTCCAAAGGGTGTACCAAACATGGTCATATCAAAAGGGTATAAAGAAAACCGGAACGATGAGCACTGCATTTGCTAGAATAGATGACATTCATTTCTATCCCGGACCCATGCGTGTTGCCATTTAAACTTTGGGTAGATGCCGATGCATTACCCCGTATTCTTAAAGATGTCATTATTCGCGCTTCAGACCGTTATCAGCTTGAAGTGACTTTTGTAGCAAACCAGCCTGTAGGGATCACTCCTTCAATTCGTATTAACTCGATTCAGGCACTCAGTGGTGCCGATGCGGCAGATCAGGAAATTGTAGATCGCATGAATGAACATGACATCGTGATTACCCAGGATATTCCGCTGGCGGCACAGGTCATTGAAAAAGGTGGTATTGCCATTCATCCACGAGGTGAAATCTATACCACGGCGAATGTCAAAGCGCGTCTGCATTTACGTGATTTTATGGATACGCTGCGTGGCGCAGGGGTACAAACTGGCGGACCGCCACCAATTTCTGAGCGTGATAAACGCGAGTTTTCCAGTTCACTCGATCAAACCATTCAAAAGCAAAAGCGTAAAACAGCTGCAAAATAACGAGAAAATTTTCAAATGCCCAAACAAAGTAACCTGATGGTAACCTATGCCTTACTGGTTTTCATCTGGTCCACCACACCACTGGCAATTGTCTGGAGTGTGGAAGATCTACATCCAATGTGGGCATTGGCAATCCGGTTCTTTCTGGCTCTGCCTTTGGCTTTGGGACTACTTTGGCTGTTTAAAACCCGGTTACCATTTGATCGTGTTTCCTTGCACAGCTATCTGGCAGGGGCCTGCAGTTTTATCGGCTCGCAGACCTTTACCTATTGGTCTACAGACTATCTTAGCTCCGGTATCATTGCCCTGATGTTTGGTCTTTCACCTGTGATTTCCGGCCTGATTGGGCGCTTCATGTTTGGGATGCATCTTTCTCTCAATCAATGGCTAGGGATGACAATTGCCTTAACAGGACTTTCCACCATTTGTCTGGGGGATGCGGATCAGCATATTCAACCTGTAGGGATTGTGATTGCGCTGTTTGGTGTGCTGGTTTATTGCATGTCCATGTATTGGGTGAAAAAGATTAATGCGCCAATTGACCCGATGGCACAGGCAGCAGGCTCGATTGGCTTGTCGGTAATCTTCTCTATCGGTATGCTGCCTTTTATCTGGCAATATGCGCCCACTGCCATGCCACATGCCAAGAGCCTATTTGGATTAGGGTATGCCGTGATAATGGCTTCGCTGATTGCGATGTTCTGTTATTTTAAACTGGTGCAGAAGATCAAACCGACTACCTTGTCGCTTACCAATGTATTGACACCGATGTTGGCACTAATGATAGGCGCTTTACTAAATAATGAAAAATTGCCCCTCATTGCTTTGGTGGGGGTCGTAATTTTATTGTCTGGTCTTGTTGTATATTTCCTGAAAGAAATTCGGGCGAGTATTCAGGCCCGTCATAAAAATCAATAATTTAGTCAGATTATGGAATTTCGTAAGCTTTCACACATTCGCTAATTTTTGCCCGGTCCTGTGGATGTAGAGTAATGAAATAAGCCCCAGTGCGGAATTGACCATTATCTTCGGCACGGCTATAAACCACTTGCGCTGTCGCTGCAATATGGAAGAAGTTCTCCGGATGGCTTAAGGTCAGGTGAATATAGGTACCTTCCTTGATGAGATGTTTACTGAAAAAGCTTAAGCCAGACTCGGAAAAGTTCACGTCTTCAGGTACAGGTAACATGCTCTGTACAATTGAATCGTATAAAGACCCGGTGATCAGGTTTAATTTTTGGTTAAATAAGGATAAGATTCGAGCAATTTGTTGATCTTTTTCAGCTAATTGTTCTAATTCGTAGTTGAGTGCATGATCAAATTGATCTAACTCAGCAAGTAGTAGAAAATAGCGGGGCAATACGAAATTAGCATCGTAAGGATCATTTAAGGCTACATCATCGGAAATAATCTGATAATTAATTCGTAAGGCAGCATCGATGCGTGACATGACACGTCTTTCAGTAACTCCATGCTGATGCTGTAAATTTTCCATAATTTATTACCTCGGACTAGATGGTTATGTTCAAACCAATCTCGCTGTACATAGGGTTGAAATATACTCGCGCACGGCGCAGTAACCACTTTATTTCTTTTATCGCTTTAGTCTCTATGATCGGCCTCACGCTTGGTGTGGCAGTCCTCATTACAGTACTGTCTGTAATGAACGGTTTTGATCGAGAATTAAAAAATCGTGTCTTAGGAATGATACCTCAAGCCACTGTTTCTTCAACACAAATTTTAACAAATTGGCCTGAACTTGCAAAAAAAATTGAACAACATGAACATGTTCAAGGTGTTGCTCCATTTACCCAGTTACAGGGAATGTTGACTGCGCAAGGGCAGGTTGCCGGGATCATGGTCACAGGAATCGAACCAGATTATGAAAAGAATGTTTCTATCATTCAAAATCATATGGTTGAAGGCAGTATCGATCAGCTGAAAAAAGGCGAGTTCGGAATTGTGCTGGGCAAGCAGATGGCAGACTCAATGGGGGTCGGTTTAAACGACAGTATTACCCTGGTATTGCCGGAAGCCACGCCGTCACCTGCTGGTGTAGTGCCACGCTTTAAGCGCTTTAATGTGGTCGGAATATTCAGCATTGGTGCAGAAGTGGATTCAATGATGGGCTATATCGCCCTGAATGATGCGGCAACTTTGCTGCGTCTGCCAGATGGTGCGCAAGGGATCCGCATGAAGCTGGATGATATCTTCCTGGCACCGCAAGTTTCACGTGATATTGTCATGAATTTGCCAGCAAACTTCTATGCTTCTGACTGGACTTATACTCACGGTAACCTGTTTAGTGCCATTCAGATGGAAAAGGCAATGGTGAGCTTGCTACTGTTCCTGATTGTCTTGGTCGCAGCGTTTAATATTGTCTCCTCTTTGGTAATGGTAGTAACTGACAAGAAATCGGATATTGCCATTTTACGTACCTTAGGTGCTTCACCTGCAACGATTACCAAAATCTTTATGGTGCAGGGAACTGTCATTGGTGTGATTGGTACCTGTGCCGGTGCAATTCTGGGTATCATTGCTGCGACTAGTATTAGTAGTCTGGTGGGCTGGCTGAACAATACTTTGGGTCTACATATGTTTGATGCCTACTTCATTAACTACTTGCCGTCTTATCTACGCTGGCAGGATGTAGTGCTGATTGTTGTGTTGTCATTGGTCTTAAGTTTTGTAGCAACAATCTATCCTGCGCTACGTGCAGCGAAGATTCAGCCTGCGGAGGCATTACGTTATGAGTAATATCATTCTAGATGCCCAGAATATTCAAAAATCTTTTACCGATGGTAAATCTACAGTTGAAGTGATCCGTGGTCTGTCTTTGCAGGTGCAGGCGGGTGAATTTGTTTCAATTGTTGGTTCAAGTGGTTCAGGCAAAAGTACTTTGCTGCATGTGCTCGGTGGTTTAGATCGTCCAACTTCGGGTCACGTGATGGTGAACGGCCAGCGTTTTGATACGCTGTCTGAAGCTGAGCGCGGTTATGTACGTAATGAGCACTTAGGCTTTGTCTATCAGTTCCACCACCTTCTGCCTGAGTTTACTGCACTTGAAAATGTCGCGATGCCACTGATGCTACGTAAGGGCAGCAAATTCAAGGAAGTGAAACAGCAAGCTGAGTATCTGCTGGAACGTGTGGGCCTAAGTCATCGTTTAACCCATAAACCGGGCGAGCTGTCTGGTGGTGAACGCCAGCGTGTGGCCATGGCGCGTGCCTTGGTGGGGAAACCAAAATTGATGATGGCCGATGAACCGACCGGGAATCTGGATCGTAAAACTGCGGTAAAAATATTTGAACTCCTGACCGAATTACGTCAGGAGTTCAATATGGCCATGCTGATTGTAACCCATGATGAGCAATTGGCTCAGTCAGCAGACCGTATTCTGCATATGCAGGATGGATTATGGGTGAATGACTGATATTGTCCTAAAAATATTGGAATAATCCTCTTTGATTGAAGCTCACTCCGGTGGGCTTTATTATTGCGTCATAAAATAACAATAAAAAGAAAAATCATGCTGCAATGGCTAGGTGTAGGCTGGATTCTTGGCTTGACAACAATGGGGTGGAATAAAGCTGAATACCAGTTATCAGCAGGATCAGTCTGCTTGATTATGCTGGTATGGCTGCTTATCTACCGGGTCATCCATTTAAGGCTGCATCATGTTTATCTACGTTTTATTTCTATTTTATTTTCCCTAAGTCTGAGCTTTTTATTAGCGCAGGGCTTTGCCAATCATGCTCTTAATCAGCGATTGCAATTTATCGAGAAAGAAGTTGGGCAGCGAGAAGTTATCGTTTATATCTCCCGGCTCAACAAAATAAATACCGCCAGTATTCAGCAATCCTTACAGGTATTACAGCCGAATGGGACGATAGTGCAGTGGCTGGGTTCTGTTAAACAGCAAGGACCAGTGCAGGCTGCGTTTAATATGTCAAATCAACTCCAGCTGGGACAGTATTATCGACTAAACGGGGAAGTACGACCGGCACATGCCTATGCCACGCCCGGTGTATTCGATGTAGAGAAATGGCACCTTGAGCAGAACCTGATGGCAGGATTTCGTATTCAACAGATTCAGCCTTTAACCCAGCAAGAAGTTTATGCACTCGGTTTTAGCCAGCATTTACGCCAACAGCAAAGTTTAAGATCCCAGCTACTTCTTTGGATTGAACAAAAACGATTAGAGTTAAGAGTATTTATTTACCAACAGCCAATACGAAACAAAGGATTGATGCTGGCTCTGCTAACGGGAGATGAGAGTTTACTAGATCCAGCAATTGAACAGCAGTTTCGCCGTTTCGGCATGAGTCACCTGCTGGCAATTTCTGGGCCGCATGTGGTGATTTTTGCACTGATATTCTGTGCGAGTTTACAGTTTTTGACAGCCAGGCTTTTTCCAGCTCTCTATCTGAAATGGCCCAGACAATATTACCTGAGTATACCTTTTTTACTTTGTGTCTTGCTGTACTGCGCCTTTGTGGGTTTTGAAATTCCGGCCCTACGTACCTTGTTGATCTGTGTAATGATCACGGCCAGTATCTGGTTGAGGCAGTATGTGCAACCTTTAAAGTTACTGATCTTAAGTGCAACAATATTACTGTTACTGGATCCTTTTAGTATTTTGTCCGCAGCTTTCTGGTTGTCTTATGGTGCCTGTTTTGTCTTGCTGCGAATTTATCAGACCATACAGCGACAACCACGAGATGTAATCCAAAGTCCAGGACAACGTCTATATTTTGCAGTAAAAGTTTTAGTCGAATCTCAGTGGAAAATTTTTGTCGCCTTATTTCCCTTAATGATTATTTTCTTTAAACAGCTGGCCTGGATCGCACCATTGAGTAATTTTTTCGCGATTCCCTGGATTGGTCTACTTATTGTGCCACTGGATATTATTGCTGCTCTATTTTTCTTCATTGTGGAACCATTCGCGGCACTGATCTTTCAAATGAACGATCTGATGATCAGTATGTTACTTGGTCTTTTAAATCTACTGGATCATCTGTTTTCACCTGAACTGATCCCGGTCGCTATGACACCATGGCTACTGATATTGAGTGTAGTTATTCTTGTAATTCTTTTTATACCGCGTGGAGCGGTACCTAAGTCATGGGCAGCGTGTGGACTGGTCCCCATCATGGCAATACCGCTTTATCATTCGCCATTTCAATTGCATGTGCTGGATGTGGGGCAGGGTCAAAGCATCTTTATCCGTCAAGGCCAACATAACATGATGGTGGATACTGGTGGTAATTATGATGAAAGTCGTTTTAGTATCGGTGAGCAGATTATTCTTCCATTTCTATCCGTGCAGGGAATATCTAAGCTTGATCAGCTGGTATTGACCCATTTGGATCAGGATCATAGCGGAGCTTATATGCATATCCGTGATCAACTTAAGGTTTCAGAGCTTATCGCCAGTGAACAGCCTGAACTGAATGAAAGTACTCAATTTAAATTATGTCAGCAGGGACAGTCCTGGAACTGGAATGAACAGGTTTATTTTCAGGTGTTATCACCGCGGTCAGACTCACTTAATCAGTTTAAACCTGATAAAAATGAAAATTCCTGTGTTATCCATGTACAAGTTAAAGATGCCTGGCCTTATCAGCATTTTTTACTGATGGGCGATACAGGCTGGCAAACTGAGTTTCATTTGCTAAGAGATTATCCGGATTTAAAAGTCGATGTGTTGATCTTGGGGCATCATGGTAGCCAGCACAGTTCAGCCTATCAGTTTTTACAGCATTACCGCCCCAAAATCGCGATTGCTTCTGCTGGGCGATTTAATCGTTATGGCCATCCCAGTCGATTGACTCAAGCACGATTACAAGCTTTAAATATTCCACTGTTAAGTACGCCAGAGCACGGTAGCGTCGAGTTTTTTATTAAAGAACAACAGATACACCTTGCATCTTATCGATCTAAATATAGATGGTTGCAGAGAGAAGATCTTAAGATTCAATAGCTGTATTCGTATTTAAAGTCTGTAAAGTTTCTGCTGCAAGTTTTGCCTGTTCATCCTGATAAGCCTGGCGCAGATCATTAATTTTAGCCAGTGCTTCATCCTGTGGAATGCGATAAATGGTGCCGCCCAGAGACTCATGCGCTTTAAAGCGTTTATAGCTCCAATGGTAGTGCTCCGGGTAACGATGAATCAATTCTTCCATTTTCTTGAAAATAATCTCGGTACCCTGATTCGGGGTAGAGTTATAGATTTGCTCATCGAGTGGCTCGAAGAATACATCAAAGCCTCCTTCAGTATTACGCATTGCAAAAAGGAACAGGCATTTTGCCTTGGTCTTTTGAATCAGTTTGGCGCTGAGGTTGCTTGAGCTGAGTGGTACACCAAAAAAAGGAATATATTCACCGCCTGCAGTTGGGGTATGGTCTGGAAGAATCACTGTCGTGCCGCCTTGTTTCAAGGCTTTAAAAATCTGACGAACGCCTGTTTCATCGGTGGGTAATAAGGTGGCCTGCTCACGACTCCGTGCCTCACGAACAAAGTTATCCACGGCAGGATCTTTGACTGGCTTGTACATAATGCTCATTTGAGTAAATTGAGCGAGATAAGCATTCATGATTTCCCAGGTACCAAAATGCGGCACAATCAGTACCAGCCCTTTATTTGCTGCAAGTGCTTCCTTAAGTAAATGTTGTCCTTCTACATGATGGATACGTTGAAGATTTTTTTCATTGCTCGAGCCCCAAATACTAAAGAACTCAAAATAAGACATCAATTCATTCCGGATTGAGGCACGCGTAATCTCTTCACGTTGCTGCTCTGAAAGCTCCGGAAGTGCAATTTTCAGATTAAAGCGAATAGTTTCTGAGGTCTTGGAAGTCTTCAATAGATTTACAATGCCCGCAAGACTGCTTGCCATCAATCTCGTAATTGGGAGCGGAAGTCGGCTGACGAATTTAAGCAAACCATAGGTTGAATTCTTTGAGCTTTGTGCAGTCATTGAATTGATATTAAGAGCAATGGGAAGGAATAATTGAAATTTATTATAGGATAAAACTGCTGGTTTAGACAGAAATACTCAAATCGGTGTATATAATGGGCACAATATAATTATGTGTTGGATTGTTTATGTCCGATTGGCCACCAAAACCTGAAAATCAAATACAAAATACGCCACAACCTCAGCAACCGACAGGACCTGAGTGGAAACTGCTTGAAAAAGCGGTACTTGCCTCTGTAGAAGAGCAGCGCCGCGCACGTCGTTGGGGGATCTTTTTTAAATTCCTGACGTTTGCCTATTTGCTGTTTATTATCCTTGCCATGGGCAAAAGCTGCAGTACAGCATCGACTGATGCCACTAAAACATCAGATGAGCATCTGGCGGTGGTTGATATTATTGGCACGATTGCATCAGACAAGCAAAGTGTGAATAGTAACAACACCATCAAGTCGCTGAAGAAAGCTTATGCAAGTAAGCAGGCGAAAGCAGTGGTTCTGAATATCAATTCTCCAGGTGGTTCACCAGTGCAATCTGATGAAATCTGGCAGGAAATTCAGTACCTGAAAAAGCAGTATCCGCAGAAAAAGCTGTATGCTGTAATTGGTGATACTGGCGCTTCGGGTGCTTATTATATTGCTTCTGCTGCAGATGAAATTATTGTCAATCCATCGAGTCTGGTCGGTTCAATTGGCGTAATCATGCCGAACTATGGCGTGAGTAACCTGATGCAGAAACTGGGTGTGGAAGACCGTACCATGACTTCGGGTGAAAATAAGGCACTACTTTCGATGACCCAGCCAGTTGATGCTGCACAGAAAGCCCATGTTCAAGGTGTGTTGGATAATGTGCATGCTCACTTTATCAATGCAGTGAAACAAGGTCGTGGAGCAAAGCTTAAATCAACTGATCCTGCAATTTTCTCTGGTCTGTTCTGGACGGGTGAACAGGCAGTACAATTAGGTATTGCTGACCGTACCGGTAGCTTACAAACCCTGAAGCGTGAGCTGAAAACTGATAAAGCCTTGAACTACACCGTTGAATACAGCCCATTTGAGTCTATCTTGGGCCGTATGGGGGCTTCCCTAGGTGAAGGTATTGCCAGCTCGGTCGCTCAGAAACTCAGTACTGAAAGTCAGACCAAACTGCAATGAAGCCAATTATTCATTTTGCGCACGCGAATGGCGTGCCTTCTCGTGTCTATCAGAAACTGTTTGATGGACTAAAAGATGAGTATGACATTATCTATGTGCCGTTGCTGGGTCCAGATAAACGTTATCCGATTGATAATCATTGGAATAGCCTGACCCAGCAAGTAATCGACAGTATCGTACGCCAAGCACAAGGTCGCCAGGTGATTGGTCTGGGGCATTCGCTAGGTGGAGCCTTAACCATGATGGCTGCTCGTCAACGGCCCGAACTGTTCGAGCAGGTGATCATGCTGGACCCACCTTTGATTATGGGACCGTCTTCATTGATGCTGCATATGGCAAAAGTATTCAAGCTAAAGGCTGTGGATACGATGTCACCTGCTGCTTTATCTTTACGCCGTCGTGATCATTGGGAATCCCGTGAGCAGGCAGCAGAATTACTACGTTCAAAAGGCTTTTATAAAGATTTTGATCAGGATTGTTTTCAAGCCTATATTGATCATGCCTTGAAAGATGACCCAGTGCGGGGTGGGGTTGAGCTGACCATTCCCAAAATGGATGAAGTGAATATCTTTCGTACCAATCCATCCTTATGGTGGTTACCGCAAGCAAAGGTCAAACTGCCGATGCATCTTGTTGTAGGTGATGAAAGCCTGTTTCATAAACGACAGTTTCCAAGATTGGTCCAGAAGAAGTTTGGTATTCCCTTTACGGTAACTCTAGGTGGACACATGTTTCCTTTAGAAAGACCGTATGAAGTCGTCGGTCTGATCAAGCAGCTCATCGCAGAGCAGTCTTTAAAGTGAAAAATGAATCATAAAAAAACGCACCCTCGGATGCGTTTTTTTATGCAGTGTATTCTTTAGAATTTGCAGAATTGAACCGGTTCCTGCATTAACTGACCACAATACATCACGCCAGCAGCAGTATGCTGAATGGCACCTGTACAGATCCACTCCACCACTTGCGGGTAAATCAAATGTTCCAGTACATGAACGCGCTGAGCTAAAGAGTGTGTCGTATCTTGATGAGACACTTTTAAAATACCTTGAGCCAGGGCCTGACCAGCATCCAGTTCAGCGGTTACATAATGTACGGTACAGCCATGCAAGGTATCACCAGTATTCAGCACCCGTTGATGCGTGTGCATACCTTTGTAATTCGGCAAGAGAGAAGGATGGATGTTCACCATTTTACCTTCCCAGGCTTTAACAAATTTTTCACTTAAAATTCGCATAAAGCCTGCCAGTATCACTAAATCCACATCCCAATCTAACAGTTGCTGATGCATTACATCATCAAAGGCTTCACGATTCGGATACTGCTTGTGTTCAATGACTGCAGTCTGAATTCCAGCTTTTTGCGCACGCGCTAAAGCATAAGCTTCAGGCTTATTGGAAATTACGCCGACAATTTGCCCTGACAGATTGGCATCAATCAAGGCTTGCAGGTTAGATCCACTGCCTGAAACAAGAACAGCAATTTTAATCATGCGATTATGCGAAAATTACACGGATTTTTTCATCAGCGCCTTCTACAGACTCGGCATTGTCCGCAATGTGACCCATCGTCCATGCTTTTTCGCCAAGGCTGTTCAGTACGTCTACAGTCTTGTCTGCATCTGCTGCGTCAACAACAAGTACCATACCTACGCCGCAGTTAAATGTACGATACATTTCAAACTGTTCTACACCACCTTCGCGTTGAAGAAGCTTGAATAGTTCAGGCCATTCCCAAGAAGACTCATTCACAACTGCTTGAGCCCCGTTTGGAAGTACGCGAGGCAGGTTACCTGGCAAACCACCACCAGTGATGTGTGCCATTGCATGCACATCTACCTGTTTAAGTAATTCAAGAATCGGTTTTACATAAATACGTGTTGGTTCCATTGCTACGTCAGCAAGTGGTCGACCATCGATGATCTGGTTTAAATCAACGTTTTTCACGTCAAGAATTTTACGAAGTAGTGAGTAACCATTTGAGTGTGCACCTGAAGATGCAACACCAACTAGCACATCGCCTGCTTTAACTTTAGAGCCATCAATAATTTTACTTTGCTCAACAACACCCACACAGAAACCTGCAAGGTCGTAGTCTTCGCCTTCATACATGCCTGGCATTTCAGCAGTTTCACCGCCAACCAATGCACAACCAGCAAGTTCACAGCCAGCACCAATGCCAGTAACAACATTTGCTGCGACATCAACATTCAAGTGACCAGTTGCATAGTAATCCAGGAAGAACAGTGGTTCAGCACCACAAACGAGAAGGTCGTTTACACACATTGCAACCAGATCCTGACCAATTGTGTCATGACGGTTCAAATTCAATGCTAAACGTAATTTTGTACCAACACCATCAGTGCCAGATACGAGAACAGGTTCTTCATAACCTTTAGGGATTTTACAAAGTGCACCAAAGCCACCAAGACCGCCCATAACTTCAGGACGTTTAGTGCGCTTAGCGACGGACTTGATTCGGTCGACTAACGCGTCTCCCGCTTCAATATCGACACCTGCATCTTTGTAGCTTAAACCAGTGTTTGGGGTAGAAGTTGAGTTGCTCATAATGAAGTCTCCGCATTCGCGGCGCTGATTATACCCGAATATACGAAACTCTTATGTTATTTATGTCCTAAAATGCTATCTTTATTCAAATATTTTACTTTTTATAATGATTAATAGAGAAAAGGCAAGACTTTATGGTAGATCGTACCTTACGTCGCATTTTTATCTTGGCTGGTATCGCCTTGATTATTTGGGTGTTATACCTGCTTAAGCCTGTTGTTGTTCCATTTGTCGGCGCATTTTTTATCGCCTATCTATTTAGTCCTTTGGTTGATCGTTTACATCGTATTGGTCTGCCGCGCTGGCTCTCTATCAGTATTGTTTTTATCGGGATCGGGGTGGTGCTGACCCTAGCCATGTGGTACTTGGTGCCGTTGGTGTGGAAACAGTTAATGTATGCCCGCGACAGCATTCCTGCTGGAATTCACTGGGTCAATTATACTTTCCTGCCGTGGCTGTCTGATACCTTTAATCTCGTGCCAATGGAAATTGACACCAACCAGATTTCCAGTGTGGTCATGGATTATGTCCAGACCAATTATAGTGCCGACAGCATTCAGGCAATGGCCTTGAAATTGGCACAATCAGGGATCAGTTTTATTCAGATTGGTGGAACAATTGTTCTTATTCCTATCATTGCTTTTTATTTCCTGCTCGACTGGGAACGCATGCTCGACAGCATGCGCCGACTCATTCCACGTCCATACGAGCGTAGTACTTTGGAAGTTGTTGGTGAATGTCACGAAGTTTTGGGTGCATTTGTGAAAGGACAATTTCTGGTCATGGTATTACTAGGCGTTGTTTATGCCGTCGGTTTACAATTAATTGGCCTGGAAATCGGCCTGATCATCGGGATGGTCGCAGGCCTGTGCAGTATTATCCCGTATCTGGGTTTTGCAGTTGGGATTATTGCAGCAGTAGTGGCGACTTTATTCCAGTTTGGAATTGACTGGTGGCAACTGGTTCTAGTGGGTATTGTATTCATGGTAGGTCAGGCGGTAGAAGGCTATATCCTGCAACCATTCCTGCTTGGCGATAAAATAGGCTTGTCACCAGTCGCTGTGGTATTTGCCGTATTGGCAGGTGCTCAACTGGCAGGATTCCTGGGTATGCTGATTGCCTTGCCAGTCGCTGCGGTGATCGTTGTATTGCTGCGTCATGCGCGTGAATTCTATGAAAAAAGTGCACTCTACGATAATAGAACCCTCATCATCCAAAAAGCCTCTACTGGCTCTATCAATATTGAAACTCCTAATGTAGATGTAGATATTGACCTGAAATCACCTCATGAGAAAGCACTGCAAGCAGATGAAAAATCGAGTAAGATTGAAAAAACCCAGCTTAAAGATGGATAGGCCAAAAAATAGATATGCGTCAATTGCAACTTGATATTGAACCCCAGCTCGATGCCCGAATCAGTGATTTTTCGGGTCCGGGATGGGGACATGTAATTGATGCGATTCGCCAGCTCCATGCGGGTCTAATTAATCGTTTCTATGTCTATGGTGGTGCGGGAACAGGTAAGAGTCATTTGCTTTCTGCAATTTGTGATTCTTATCTGGAAGTGGGGAAAACTGCAATTCAGGTCTCTTTATTGGAACTTTTGGATGCACCTACAGAAGCCATTACCTCACTTGACCGCTATGATCTGGTAGCTTTAGATGATATTGAAGCGATTAGTGGCGTACCCCACTGGCAAAAGGCAGTTTTTCACTTAATTAATTATAATAATGAAGGCGGTGGTCAGCTGGTCTTTTCTTCAAGGTTTGCTCCGATTGAACTTAAGCTGGAATTACCGGATTTACAGTCTCGTTTGACCCAAGCCGTAAGTACGCGCGTTCCGAACGGAAGTCTTTATGCTGACCGTTTTGCCTTGGTATCATCAGTATTGGATAGACGTGGGATTCATCTGGATCAGCAAATTTTTGATTACCTGCTGAGTCATGGTCCGCATCAGACCTCAGTACTTTTACAAACACTTGAACAGATTATTCAACTTTTAAAGGGCGAGAAACTCAAAGTGAGTAATGCTAATTTAAGGCAGATTTATGCATTGATTGACGAATATCGATAAATAATAAAAAATCTTGAGTAATTACTCAAGTTATGACAGATTAGAGCAAAATAATTCAAATATCGCTAGGATGATGCGATTTTAGAATAAAAAGAAAGAATATAAGAAATTAGGAGAAGGTCATGCTCAAGAAGAGCTTAGGCATTGCTTTGCTATGTATTATGGGGCAGGCATACAGTGCTGAAATTGTCGTCACCACCACTGAAGATATCGTCAGGGATGATAAAGAATGTTCCCTACGTGAGGCTGTGCAATATATTAATCAGGGGATGGATAAGCCTTATATGGGCTGTGGAGACAACACGCCAATCGCTATTATTACTTTGAAAGAAAAAGAAATCTATAAACTAAACTCTCCCTTACAGATATTGCACTCAGTAAATATCCGTACTGTTTATGATAAAAATATTGGTGATGATCGAGCTGAAGGCTTGAGCAATGCCATTATTCGTGTTGCTGATAATTTGGATGCTTCTACTTTTGGTGGCATATTCAATATTGCCAATACTGAAATTATTTCGGGAATAAGTAAGCAGGTAGCGGTTGAATTTCGTGAAGTGACTTTAGAAGGATGTAAGGTTAATAGCTGTAAATCATCTAAAGGAGGTTTAATTTATAACCAAGGCAAGCTTACACTAAGACATGTCAAATTATATGGTGGTATGGCAAATGAAGGTGGTGCGATTTATGTGGCTGGTACTGATAAAACAGATTTAAGTAAAATTGGTAGCCTTTATATCCTGCAATCTTTGTTTGAGAATAACAAAGCAGATGAAGGAGGAGCTATTTATAGTGAACTACCCAGCTTCGATATTCGACAGTCTGTAATTGCTAAAAATACTACTTTCAATATAAATACGCGTTCATCCAATATTTATACTCGTGATGTATTATCCAATGAAGAAACAGATGTATTGGCTAAACCGCAATCCTATATTTTTAGTTCTACTCTATATGGTAATACAGGTGCGGCAGTTACTATTCTTGATGGGATTGCTGTTAATAATGCCACAATTATTGGTAATTCTATCGGTGTGAAGTTTGATGTAGAAAGGAAACCTGGTTATCTTGCCCATAGTATTGTACTGGATAATCCCTTAAATGCTGCGAGTAACATTGATCAAAGTTGCCAGTTCAGTTCTGACAATGCAAAAACAAGTTCTATCCTGCAAAATAATTTAGTTAATGGTAGCTGTGGCCTAGGAGCTTCTGTATATCCTAATGAAGTTTTAAATAATAATTATACTGTTTTGGCAAATGGGCAGTTAGAAGGTAAATGTCCGAATATTATTACTTCTCCGAATGCTATTCTGTGTCCTTACTTTCAAACTGAACAACAATTCTTGGGTTATTTCCGTCCAAGAGTCCTGATGTCATATTCAAGTATAAATAATACGTCAATTCTAAATAAAGGTGAATTGAGTATTAATAAAGAGATCAAGATTGAATGTGCTGGTTCTGACCAAAGAGGTATGGGTTTACTTGGAAAATGTGATCGAGGTGCAATTGAAATCCAGGAATCCACTCCAACCAGTCTAGTTGGAGCAGATTTGCTCATTGGTCAAATTGCTCGTATTTCTATTCTGGAAGCATTAGGGGATAGTGATTTATTGCCAAAAGAAAGGTGTAAAGATACTGTTCTTGCTCATCCTCGCGGTGAGGAGTGGCAGGATGGATGCTTGCTGATTGAACAACAGCCACATGTAAGTTCTAAGGGTACAGTGACTCTGGATCTAGATGGTAATCTGGTCTATACCCCTATAAATCCAAAACCAGGTGCAGACCTGTTTACGATTCGTGTCGTAACTACTACGAGCCGTTTTGATCCAAATGCAGCTTATAATTCTATTCGAGTGAACATTGTACTTGAGGCTAAAAATGATTTGAAAAGTGATAAGGTTAAAACATCTGGTGGCGCGCTGGATATGTACTGGCTTATGTTACTGCTAGGTAGCCTGACTTGGCGAAAACTAAAAAAATAATAGTGATAAGGTTAAAACATTAGGTAAGGGATTTAATTTTTACTTATGTTGCTAATGATTGACCTAATCTATTAAAAATAAAAAAATAATTTGGAAATATGTGATGAAGAATTATAAAAAAGGAATTTTTACGGCTACCTTTTTGTCTACTATGTCTTTAATGGCAGCTGAAAGTAAGACCATTCAAGTTACTACCATGCTGGATACTGATGATAATAATTCCTGTTCCTTGCGACAGGCGATTAGAACAGCTTATGAAAATAAAAGTTATGGAAGCTGTAATGTAGGTAATAAGTTGCCAGGACAACGAGATTATATTCAACTAGAGAAAGGTGAATATATGTTGACACGAGGTGAACTGAAGTTAAATTCGCCCATTTCTATCTATGGTGCATTACCGTTTGATGAACAAGCTAAAGACCCATTAAAAGGTACTTTTCCAGCGCAATTAGATATACAGACCAGTATTAATGCTCAAGGACAATCACGTATTTTTAATACTGTAGATTCAGGGGCAAGACTGGAAATTAATAATATAGCCTTAAAGAATGGCTATGCGAAGGCAAGTACAACAGATTATGGTAATGGTGGTGCACTATTCATTGGTGGAATGCTAACGATGTACAATTCCGCAATTATGGATTCTAAAGCGGATCGTGAAGGTGGGGCAATTTATTTTGTTGGGAGTGATAGTGAAAGAACGGTATCTCTTATAAAAACCTTGATCACGCGTAACCACGCACCTCTAGGTAGTGTATGGGCTATGGATTGTGAGCGCAAAGGAATACCCACTACTTCACCAACCAGTATCAGTCATAGTAGTATTGTTGAGAATGGTAACTATCAAACGGGAATGAACTCCAGTTCAAGTATTATTGATTATTGCGGAGCTGGCAGTATAGATATTAATGCCTCTACCATCGCTAAAAATAAAGTCAATCAGCAAGACGGAAGCATTATTCAGTTTAATTCTCGTCCTGCAAAACCGCTAGATGGTAAATCATTATTAGGTTTAATTAGTAATACGATCGTAGAAAACGATGCTGCTAATACTGTCCTGTATGATAATAAGGGTATGAAAGCGTTCAATTCCAATATTGTGGCATTTAATACAGGTAAATCTTGTAGCTATGCTTTAAATGGAGGTAATACAGTAGACCAGACAATTACAATGATTATCGCTAATAATGCATTGGATGCTAGTTGTACAATTCCATCAAGTTATTTAACAGAGGCTACGAAAAACATTATTATCCCAGTAGGTACAAAACGTTCTGATCTGCTCTCAGATTATAAACCTGCTTCTCCATATAATATATATTTACCATTATATTATCCTTTAGATAAAAATAATAATGCAGATTTTGTCAATGCAGGGCATATGACCTGTAGTGAAAGTGATCAGCGTGAAATTTTCCGTGTTTCGAATGGAACATTATTGCTCAATCCAGAGAATGCCAATACCTGTGATATTGGTTCTGTTGAACTGATGCGCCTAACTGCAGCTGATATTCAATCTCTTAATAATACTGCTTATAGTGAAATGCTAGCTGTTTATGATAATCGAATCAATCAGTTAGAAGTTATGCTAAATGATCCAGAGAATGCGTCAAGAAAGTTACAAATTCAGGCTGAACTCAATGATTTTAATGCTCTGTCATCTAATACAAAAAAATATGCAAAATATCGAGCGATTTATATTGATCCATTTGAATTAGCATTGCCTAAGCAAATTGAAATCAATGGTGAATTACGCAACAAGCCTTTTGAGAGTACTCAATACATAGTCAGTGCGCAGGCCAAAGGTGTAGGAAGAATACCTGAGAATATCACTGATGGAACAAATTTATTTCCTTTTAACCCAGATGATCAACAGGTTTGTGAATGGGTACCGGAGCTAAAACGTATTATGTTCTACCGTAAGGATGGAGCTTTAACTCCAACGGGCTTAAATGAATTTTGTGTATATACCATCACAGAGGTGTTATCTAATAGTAATGGTGTAGTTCCAGAAAGTTCTTCAGGAATACTGACTGCCACTTTCAATAATATCGCGCCAGTAGCTAAAGATGATGTTTATACTCTTCGACCAGAAAATAATCTAAGAGTAGAAGTTAATCCATTAAGTAATGACTTTGATGATGATGGTCCAATAGATAACCTTGCTCCAGAGTTCAGAAAAACGCCAATCAATTTAAGTAACACAGCAACGCCAATTCGTTTTGACAAAATTGATAGTTCGGTACTTACTATGCGAGCTGAACGTGAAGGTTTATGTGTAGATGGAACATTAACAGATAAATGTTATGGGGGGAAAATTACATTTGAGGTTAAAAATAATCTGAGTCAATTTGATTATCCAATCACATATTATTTGTATGATGAAGAAGGGGCTAAATCTAAACCTGCTACAATTTATTTGAAAAATAGTGCAAAAAATACTAATAATGAGAGCAGCGGTGGTGGTGCCATTAATATCATTGCTTTATTCGGTCTGCTTGGCATTGCAGCTTATCGTTCACGTCGTTTATTCAAGAGTTAAAGCGTTATAGAAACAATAAAAAAGCCTCAATTGAGGCTTTTTTAATATCTTTTATTTTTAGCAATAATTTTAATAGTCGGGCTGGGAGAATTAGTTTTCAGCAACTATCAAATGTTTGTTGAAATATTCTTCACGAATCGCAGGGCGTTGTTCAGGCGTCGCTTTTTGCATACGTGAAGCTAACTCTTTGCGTTCATGAGAACTCATTTTTTGCCAGGTTTCGCGCATCTTTTGCTTTTCAGTTTCAGGCAGTTGGGTAAACCAGTCCATGCGCTGTTGTAAGCTTACGCTTTGCTCTGCAGGAAGTTCTTTTAATGTCTGATAACGCTTAATTAAAGCGACCTGTTCTGCATCTGAAAGACTATTCCAGGTTTCATTGACTTGTGTATCAGCATCTTTGGAAAAAATCCAAAAGCGCTCAAATCCGGCAAAGCTGGTTTGCAGAAAGCCGAATGCACAAAATGCGAGTGCGAGTTTTTTAGCTGCCATGTGGAACCTGGTCCTCACCTAAAACCATTAACATTTCCAAGTCTTCAACCATTTGGGGTGAAAGCTTAGGTACGGACACGACTTGGGTTTGAGGCTCCTCTTGATTAGCGACATTCGGTAAAACAACAATACCTGCAATGGCAGCTGCAAGTGCAAAACCTGACATTTTGAAGAATGCAAAACGAGAATGCTTGGTCTCCTGAATTTCTTCAAGAACACGGTTCATCACAACAGGTTTGTCCTTATGCTGTTGTGCCATACCATCAAGTTTGGAAGTTACTTTTTTTAAGAAATCATCTTGATTCATTCGGATGACCCTCCCAGAAATGGATTTAAATGTGCAAGTGAGGCACGCAGACCCTGGATTGCACGGTGATAGTGAGTTTTCACACTGCCTTCGCTGCAGTTCATAATTTGTGCGGTGGTATGCGTATCAAAGCCTTCCCATGCACGAAGCATGAAAGCCTGTTGTTGACGAACAGGCAATTGGGCAATGGCTTGCTGGATTTCTTCAGCTGTAACGGCTTGATCCAGAAACTCTAATGGGGATGGCGTTGCTTCATCGACGACATCATTGAGTTCGGCATCATCGTCATCGAGCTGAACTTTTTTAAAAAATGAAAATGGCTGATTACGACGCATTTCTTTACGTCGCCAGTCCTGTAACTTATTATTTAAAATGGTGTAGAACAGGGGATACCATTCTTCAGTGGATCGATCTGCATAGGATTTATGCAGGGAAATAAACGCTTCCTGGACCAGATCCATGGCAATGCCATGCTGGCTTTGGGTTGCACTTTCCATCATCACCAATGCACGACCTGTTACGTCTTGCATAAAATTCTTCAGGCGTGACTCAGCTGTACTCTTTAGAGTACTGGCATCTTGCGACTGAAGCTGTTTTGGCGCTAAATCCATAGAGATGGAAAATCCTGTCATTGGATACCCACCATTATTTTCAAGTACATGTCTATATAACGTTGAAAATAATGGTTTGGTTGACATTACACTTGATTATTTTTTCTAGTGTAATCTATTTTTTATGCAGGTCGCTGAGAAATAAAATAAAGTAACTTAAATGTGTGATCAGATACGTTGACGGACCATTTCAAAGAAACAGATTGAACCTGCAATGGCAACATTCAGTGATTCCTGACCGCCTGGTTGAGGGATAGTAACTGCTTCGGCATGTTCCAGTGCATAGTCAGAAACGCCTTGACCTTCATTGCCCAGAATCCATACACAGGCCTTACGCAAATCTTTGCTATATAAACTGCTAGAACGGTGAGAGCTGGTCACATAAACGGGAATCTTAAAGTTGTTGAGCACTTCTTCTAAAGTGACATTTTCAAAACACTGTAAAGAAAAATGTGCACCCATTCCTGCACGTAATACCCGTGGAGACCAGAGCGATGCAGAACCTTTGGTACAAATGATCTGATCAATGCCAGCCGCAGCAGCTGAGCGGAGCAGGGTACCAACATTGCCCGGATCTTGAACATTTTCAAGAATTAGTGTGTCTGCGGTGTAATCCAATGCTTGGCTAGAGCTTGGAATATCCACGATCGCCATGCAGGCAATCGAAGTTCCTAATGTACTTAAGTCTTTATATAAAGATTCACCAATAACGAAAACGATACCGGTGTATTTCTGTAAAATGATCTCAAAGTCCGGATGTTGCAGGGCATGTTCGGTGGTGAAAATAGAATTGATTTTCTTGCTTTCATGAAGCCATGCAAGACACAGGTGTGTGCCTTCAAGCACAGTTTGTCCTTGCTTTTTTCGATACGAATTCTGTTCAATCAAGCCACGCAAGTGCTTAATTTTAGGATTATCTTTAGATTCAAGGAAGATTGTTGGCATGGGAGAGAAGTCCACGGCAGTCAGTAGAACGCCAACTGCCGTTTTTAAATATTAGTTATGGTAGCTAGTGACAAGAGCAACTTCGTTTTTCGAACCGATGATCACTGGAACACGCTGATGCAAGTCAGTAGGCTGGATGTCAAGAATGCGAACACGACCAGTCGTAGATGCACCACCTGCCTGTTCCATCAACATACTCATTGGATTTGCCTCATACATCAGACGTAAACGGCCAGCTTTTTTCGGATCTTTCAGGTCATATGGATACATGAAGATACCGCT
Organism: Acinetobacter sp. LCT-H3; assembly: GCF_001866125.1. NCBI lineage: Bacteria > Pseudomonadati > Pseudomonadota > Gammaproteobacteria > Moraxellales > Moraxellaceae > Acinetobacter > Acinetobacter sp. LCT-H3. The sequence goes on from NZ_MODX01000007.1 coordinate 51,032, forward strand.
ACGGCACAGGATACGGTGAATATCGCCTACCATACATGCAACCCAGCGCATGTTAAAGTCTTTTTCACGAGAACCAGTTTTGCCTGCAAGAAGTTCATCGATATAACGTTTTACAGGTTCTTCCCAATGACGTTGGTTTGATGCATTAATTGCATATTCTTTAGTATCTGCAGCAACCTGAATATTTTCAGAAGTCAGCAGGAATTCCTGGGTTTCTGGATCGAAAGTGAAAAAGATTGTACCTGCACCTACAGTCAGCGCCATCATGGTAGATGGACCGTACAATACATAACCTGCTGCAACCTGATTGACACCCGCTTGCATGAAGTCTTCTGCCTGAGTTAGGGCATTTTTAGCAGGTAAAATCGAGAAGATGGTGCCAACACACATATTGATATCAATATTGCTTGAACCATCAAGTGGATCGAACAATACCAGGAATTGACCATTTTCCTGTGCAGGAGTGAACTCATCCAGTTCTTCAGATGCCAAGCCACCTACATTTGGATGAACTTTTAATGCATCGATCAAATAGTCATTAGAGATGACATCCAGTTTTTTTTGTTCTTCGCCCTGAACGTTCTCATGCTGAGCACTGCCCAATACGCCAGCCAATGCACCTTTTTGCAGTGCTTGATCAATTGTCTTACATGTATTTGCAATTGTTTCAATCACTTGTGCAAGTTCAGGTGTGAGATTCCCAGTTTTTTGCTGTAAAAATTGGGAAAGGCTTAGGTAAGACATGTCAGAAAAACTCCGAATAAAAATTTATCAGAATGATAAAAATGTAATTGGGCTATATTTTAGATGAGAACGTGGTAAAAGAAAAATTAAACTGAGACTATTTGCTATGATTTTACACTTGCAAGTCCGCTAGAAAATGCTATGTTGATTAAAAGGAAAACATAGGTTCAGGAGCACAAATATGACAACATTAAAGTTTGATGCGACTCCTACGCCGAGCGAAGCCATTAATTTAGATGAAATTTCTGAAGATAAGATGAAGGAAGCCTGGAAGGCTTATGAGGCTAAGCCGGAGTATAAAGAGTTCAATAAACACGACATGATTGAGTCGATGCAGCATCCCGAGGACGAAGAAGCTCAGCACTAAAATATTTTTCGCATTCAAAAAAAGCACTCATCAATGAGTGCTTTTTTATTTGCAGAACTGAGAACAGTTCAGGCAGTTTTATTTGAGTAGTGGTGGAACCGCTTCGTAGTTAATTTCTACACGACGGTTTTCTTTCCAGGCATTTTCGTCATGACCTGGATTCACTGGCATTTCTTTACCATAGCTCACCGCTTCAAGTTGACCTGCATTCACGCCAGTTGTTATCAGGAAGCTTTCTACCGCTTTGGCACGACGTTCACCAAGTGCCATGTTGTATTCACGTGTACCACGTTCATCGGTGTGACCTGTCAAAGCAACACGTGAATTGGCATTTGCCATCAGGAATTGGGCATGGGCTTGCAGGGTAAGAAGATCGTCATTTGACAGTTCGCTACTGTCATAGTCGAAGTGCACCACACGTTTTGCCAGATAAGCTTTATTTTCAGCAGTCACACCTTTAGAAGATGCACCAGCCATGCTTTGTGCATTTAGTGCAGCATCTTCGCTCAAACCTTGAGTGTCGACAGTTGTTGCTGAACCTGTGCCAAGTTCACCAGTTTGCGTTTGTGTTGCCGGTTTACGGCTGGCACAGCCAGTCATCACTAGTGCAGCAGCCAGTAATGGAAGTGCGAATAATTGTACTTTTTTCATCTTCATCTCCATGAAGTTTTGAGTATGTTGAAGTAATGGATTATTTAGGTGCCCAAGCTGGTTCACGAACTTCACCTTGTTCACTTGGCAGGTTCATACGGAAACGGCCATCAAGTGACATAATCGATAGCAATCCACGTGAACCTTCACGTGTTGCATAGACTACCATCTGACCATTTGGTGAGAAGCTTGGTGATTCATCCAGACTGGTAGGCGTGAGGATATTATTCACACCTGAATTCAAGTCTTGAATGGCAACTTTGTAATTGCTGCCACTTGGACGGTGAACCAATGCCAGTTTTTTGCCATCTGCGCTTAAAGTACCGCGAGCATTGAAAGCACCACGGAAAGTAAGACGCTTGGTTGCACTGTTGGCAAAATCATAACGATAGATCTGTGGCGAACCGCCGCGGTCAGAGGTGAAAATAAAAGATTTGCCATCTGGTGCATAACGCGCCTCAGTATCAATCGCTGAGTCATTCGTCAGACGTTTTAACTGGCGAGTTTCCAGATTCATTTCATAGATTTCAGGATTGCCATGCATAGAAGCTGTAAATAGCATGCTCTTGCCATCTGGGGAAAAACTTGGCGCACCATTGAGACCACGGAAGCTGGCCAATTTTTCACGTTGACCAGTTGCCAGATTTTGTAGATAAATTGCCGGACGTTTGGTTTCAAATGAAACATAGGCAATCTTTTTCGCATCTGGTGTCCAGGCTGGGGACAGGATTGGATCACGTGAAGTCAGGATGGTTTTTGGTTGTTCACCATCGGTATCAGCAATCTGCAGGGTATAACGCTGATCAGGTGTCGCAGGATTGCGCAGTACATAGGCAATACGGCCGCTGAAATCGCCCGGAATACCGGTCAATGCTTGGAAAATGGCATCACTGATCATGTGAGCAGCTTGACGGGTACGTGTAGCCGGTACTGTTAACAGTTCATTCAATAGATACTGTTTTTTCTCAATATCATAGAGCTGATATTGAATTTCATAAGAACCATCAGCATTGGTTTTGGATGAGCCTGTTACCACATAAGGGACACCTGCAGCCGCCCAGGCATCCGCATTCGGATTATTCAGGGTTGCTGTTGCTGGCAGGTTTTTTGAAGCACTAGTAAACTTGCCAGAACGGTTCAGGTCATTTTCCACAATCGGGTAGATGCTCTGGTCCTGACTGAATGGCACGATCGCAATCTTTGGAGCTGCTTCAGGGGCCTTGGTAATTTCAAGATGCAGTTGCGCCTGTGATTGTGTTGCAGTCAGTGTACCCAGCGCAGCGAATATGGCAAGGCAGAGTAAGTGTTTGCGCGTTTTTTCCATCATTCGTTATTTACTCAAATCAACGGATTTATTGTGAATATGATTGCGTTACATCATCGCATGAATTTGGCTGAATGAAACCACTCAGCAATGATCAAACTGTTATAACACTGTGAAAAGTGAATATTATTTTGCCGCTTTTTGCTGAAGTTTAACTTAAAAAAATAAAAGCCATAACTGTTTTTCAGATTATGGCTTAAATTTTTATTGTGCAGTGAAGGTAGAGGTGAAACTCCGGGCTTCACGCCGTGCATCTGGATCAGATGGCATCGGGTAAGGTGCAGCAGCACGAACTGCGGCTTCTACACTGGCTTTCATGTCCGGATCGCTAGCATTCACGATCACAGAAACCACAGAACCGCTGTCACTTAAGGTAACCCGGGCAGTCGCTTTCTGACCGGAAGAACCAGTAGGCGTATCCCAGGCACGCTTGATCTTATTTTCAAAGTCGCGTTTTGCTGTAGAGGCAATCCGTTTTACTTCAGCTTTTTTCTGGGCAGCTTCTTCAGCAGCCTGTTTAGCAGCAGAAGCTTTTGCTTCAACTTCAGCCTGTGCTTTAGCTTCGGCATCCGCTTTAGCTTTCGCATCGGCAGCAGCTTTATTTTTGGCGGCGGCATCCGCTTTAGCTTTAGCATCTGCTTCTGCTTTGCGTTTGGCCTCAGCATCGGCTTTCGCTTTTGCAGCGGTATCCGATTTTTCCTTGGCAGCGGCATCTGCTTTGGCTTTCGCGGCAGCATCAGCCTTACGTTTTGCTTCGGCATCAGCTTTCGCTTTTGCATCAGCGGCAGCTTTATTTTTCGCAGCAGCATCGGCTTTTGCCTTAGCAGCAGCTTCAGCCTTGGCTTTCGCCTGTGCATCCGCTTGCTGTTTAGCTGCTAAGTCAGCTCGCTTTTGTGCTTCTAGTTTTGCTTTGTCTGCAGCAACTGCTTTCTGCTGAGCTTGCTGTTCTGCACGGCGGGCAGCTTCTTGTTCAGCTTTTGATTTGTTTGCAGCTTCGGCTTTTGCTTTAGCAGCAGCTGCCTTGGCCTGTTCCGCAGCCTCAGCACGTTTTGCTGCTTCTGCTGCCTGCTGTTCAGCCTTACGTTGTGCTGCTTCTGCGGCTTTGGCTTCTTGTGCTGCTTTCTGAATGTCTACTTTTGGTGTTGGTGGCGTTGCAGGCGATATAACTGGCGGAGCAGCAGTTGGAATTACTGGGGCTGCTTCCGTAGGCTCAGCAGTCTGCGTGATCTGTTCTGCCACATTTTCATGGGCAGTTTCATCAAACTCGGTTTCTTCACGTGTGACCGGTTTTAAGTCTTCAGGATTTACCAGTACAGTTTTAATCTGTTTTGGCGGTTCCGGCGGTTTGCTCATCCCCAGATAAAGTAATCCCACCAAAGCGACTGTATGGACTCCAATCGTGAATCCAATCGCAAGCACTTTCTGCTTAGAGGGTGGCTTTTTGAAATCTTTCATAAATTACTTTATAGGGGCGGTAAGCAAGCCGACTTGTGCGAGACCGGCATCCTGTAGGGCAGACATGAGTTTCATGACTTCGCCATAAGGACGAGTCTCACTCCCATTAATCAAAACGCTAAGCTGTTTGTTCGCAGTCTGTGCTTCATTTTGTGCATTGGTCAGGACTGTTTTTAATTCATCGAGCGTTAACACATCATTTGCGTGATTTTTATCTTCTAATTTAATCGTACCATCTGCTTCTAAAGTCACGATCGCAGGGCGGTCCTCAGCTTGAATTGGATTGCTATTGGCTTGTGGCAAATCAACCTTAATACCGGTAGTAATCATAGGTGCCGTCACCATAAAAATCACCAGAAGCACCAACATCACGTCAATATAAGGCACGACGTTCATGTCACTTTTCAGTGGTTTTTTAATACGCTCAAAGCGTCCTGAACGTTGAATAGTCATTAGTCATTGTCCTGAGGCTGGCCAAGTGACTGACGTTGTAACAGGGCCACCATTTCTTCTGCGAACAGGGCACGATCAGAATAAACTGCTTCACCTTTAGCTGTGTAATGGTTGAATGCCAATACTGCTGGAATGGCAGCAAATAAACCAATTGCGGTTGCAATTAAAGCTTCCGCAATGCCTGGCGCTACAGTTGCTAGCGTGACCTGATCCACATCTGCCAGACCAATGAAAGCATTCATGATGCCCCAGACTGTACCGAACAGACCGACATAAGGCGCAACTGAACCAATACTGGCCAAGGCACCTAAGCCATTTTCCAGGCTACCCTGATCACGGCTTAAGCCCACGCGCAGAATACGTTCAGTGCCTTCAATCGACTGGGTGGTAGAGGCATTGCGTTTTTTCAGTTTAAGAAACTCACCCAGGCCCTGATAGAAAATATCTTCCAGACCGGTACGTTTAGAGTTCAGCTGAGCATTGTTATAAAGGGTATTCAGTTCAGCACCAGACCAGAAGATCTTCTGAAAATGTTCATCTTCAGCCTGTGCTTTTTTGTAGCCCATGTAAAGCTTGGCAATCAGATACCAGCTATACAGAGATGCCAGTAAAAGAGACAGCATAACCAGTTGTACGACAGGGCTTGCTTGTAAAATAAGATCTGATACTTGTAGGGATGATGCTAACTCGGTTGCCATAGTGTTTACATGTGCCAATTCATTTTTTTAATCTTGTTCCAATTCTTGTCGAATCAGGTCGCGTATTTCATCAGGTAGGCGACGTGGACGCATATCAGCGCCGATACAGGCCAGCTCTACCTCACCCGATGCAAGCATGATTTCACCACGATAAATATTTTGTTGCAATACAAAAGATGAAGCTTTAAGTGAAACGACACTTGCAGTGACGGTAATTAAGTCATCCATCATAATAGGACGCGAATATTTCACGTTAATTTTATGTACGACAAAATTGTAATCTTTTTGATGCCAGTAGTGGCTAATGCCTGATGCACGCAGCCATTCGGTACGTGTACGTTCCATAAAGCGAATATGATTGGCGTGATAGACAATGCCACCCGCATCTGTGTCTTCAATATAAACGCGGATATTGAATTCAAATTTATTCGCCATAATGCTTTTCCATTGGTTTTACATGCAGATTAATGCTGCTTTCTGCACCTAATTTTGAGCTTAGAATTTGCCAAAATCAGGCTACAAGTCAAGTGATATCAGGCTGGGCAGTTTAGCATACTGACTTCTTTGACCAATGGCACAAGATTTCAAAGACGTGAAAAATTTTACCTGTAGGGGCGGTATTAGAGAGACCGCTAGCGATAAGAACTAATCAATTAATTTTTAAACAGTCCTACATTGAACTGGATGATTGTCATAGTCGCCTTTAAAGAAAATGGATTGCGTATCGCGGTTTATGGACAGTACATAACTTGGACTGTTATGAGGGTGATCACGATCTACCCAGCGAATTTGAGGAAGTTGAAGTAGGGGTTGAGCGTTGACGTAAGTCACTGAAGCTTCACCATTCCAGCAGGCATTTTCGGCACAGATGGAGACATGTTTATGACGATTGACTGAGATTGTTAATTTATCTGGTGAAGAACTAGATGGGTTTTTAATACAATTTGGATGCGGGCAAAGACTTTGCAAAATTGCATTATTGCACTCCCAGACATCTTGGGCAGAAGTTATTACTGGATATAAAATAGCGCAGGTCGCTAATAAGAACACTTTCATGACTTAATCCTCATTGAATACTTTTTTATAGTCTTAGAATGCCTATCTGTTGATTTATATTTGTATTTTGAAAAGGATGTATGGAAGAAAATTTAATCAGAATAGACAGTTTAAGCTTTATATTTTTTCTGAAGAATTTTAATCACTTTTTATTTTAAGTGAGTATTGCTTCTCATTTTTTAATTTAAAAGGTTTATATAGACCGATCAATATCTTCAGAGAGAGGATTTGTAGCGAACGGTAAAGAGTAAGTATAATATGTAGTAAAAAAATTAAAGTTTTAAATTATATAATATATTTAACATGATCCTAGACAGTATCGTGGACAATCGATCCCTCTAAATTCTTGAAATATTTCTGTTCAAAGGCTTCTGGACTTAACCAACCGTTTGCAGAATGCCTTCTGACCCGATTGTAATAAATCTCAATATAATCAAACAAGACCGCATTCGCCTCTTTTCGAGTGACAAACACACTGCCATGCACCACATGGCCTTTCAATGTATGAAAGAAGCTTTCAGTCACGGCATTATCCCAACAATTTCCTCGTCTAGACATACTTTGAATACAATCATTTGTCAGCAAGAGTGCTCTAAAATCACGACTACAGTACTGACTGCCTTGGTCCGAATGAACCATAACACCTGTTGGATAGCCCTGACGAGCCATTGAATAATGAAACGCATCACACACCAATTGGCGGTCTATTCGATGGCTGGTTTGCCACCCCACGATACGACGACTAAATAGATCCAGCATCACACATAAATACAGCCAACCTTGCTTGGTACGGATATAGGTAATATCCGTTGTCCAAACCTTGTTAGGCTGCATGACTGTAAATTGGCGATCTAACAAGTTTGGTGCTGTAGGCAAACGATGCTTTGAATCAGTCGTATGCTTGTATTTACGTGCAATCTTGCTCCGTAGACCAAGTTTTTTTAGCATTCTTCCAACGGTTCGTTCGCTCATGGTGTACCCTAAATCATGCATGTCATGTACCAATGAAGGTGCACCAGATCTTGCATAATGCTGCCAATATACGGCTTTTAAGTCATTATATTTCTGAGCTGTATTGGCCTGACGTTTTCGCCAAGCATAATAACCTGAAGTGCTGACATCTAGGTGTTTACAGGCAGAAGATACAGTGACTTCATTCACATTTAGATCTTGAATTACCGTGTACTTTTCTTGGCATGATCTGTCAGAAAGTACACATGCGCTTTTTTTAAGATTTCATTGGCGTCCCTGAGCTGTTTGACTTCTTTCTCTAATTCCACGATCCGCTGTTGTTCTGGTGAAAGTTGACGTTTGCTTGAACCTGCCGGATTGGTTTCACGAATCCATTTATCCAATGTTGAATAACCAACACCTAATTTCTGGGCGATTGCAGCTAAAGATTCGTGCGAGTTTGAAAGTGCATAATCAATTGCTTGCTGTTTAAATTCAGGACTTGAGCAGCATTGCTGCGCAAGATAGCCATTTATTGAATCTCCAAAGATTAAAGTTACGTTATCTTTAGAGGAACGTGCTGTCCATTATTTTGTCTAGGATCAACATGCTTGAATATTAGACGATAAGACAGGAGATATTGAAGCAAAAATATATTTGAAAATACAAGTTATTTAGACAGCTTTTAAATAGATGAATGGCATGCTATTAAATAATAGCTAAAAGAAATTAATCTTATCCTATACAGGTTTTTGTTAAATTAATTGAACAATATTAAGAATCACCAGCAAAAAAGTGAGTAAATCACCTGTTCTGATTCAAACACTAAACTCTAATTGCTTTGATCTGTTTTTTATTATAAGAGTTCATAGACTGATTTTCTTTCTAAGGGAAGCTGTAAATAGTACGGTAAATATCTACCTATGCTTATTCCGGAATATAAGAGAAGAGAGCTAATATTTAAATCAGAACAGATAAAAAAATGTTGTATAGAAAGATGAAAAAATGAATGAGTTCCAAAACTCATTCATTTGGATACATCATATTATTTCTTCTTTTTCCAATTGGCCTGCACCTGCTCAGCTACTTTTGGATAGTCCAGAATAAAGCGAACATGACTTTCTACACCGGTTTTCAGGGTCGCATCATCCACAATGAAATTCGGGTTATGGTTTGGTGCGGCCTGATTGATATCCTGATCGGCTGGTGTTGCTCCAACAAACACAAACAGGGATGGCATCAGCTGGCCATAGTAAGCAAAATCTTCACTAGCGCTAGCATTGTTGTCTAAAACATGCAGTTTATCTTCGCCATGCACACTCGCCAATGTCGGGCGCATCAATTCAGTCAAAATTTTATCATTGGTGGTGACCGGTGCATAGGGAGAGATTTCAACCTTAACCTTGACATCGTTGGCAGCAGCATTGTGTTCCAGCATTTTTGGCAAGTCTTTTAAAATGCCCTGACGCACATCTTCACTATTGGAACGGATGGTGCCGACCATATTAACCTGATCTGGAATGACGTTACCGGTGGTGCCGCCCTGAATGCTGCCAATACTGACCACACCCATCCCTTTGGTCAGGTCGGCTTTACGGCTGATCAGACTTTGTAAATTGGTCACCATCTGGGCAGAAGCATAAATCGGGTCTTTACCTGCCCAAGGCATGGAACCATGCACCTGACTGCCATTCACCTGGATGCGTAGATGATCGGCACTATTTAAAATTGCGCCATCTTTATAGAAAATATTGCCACTTGGCATACCTGCCATGACATGCATCCCGAAAATCACTTCAGGTTTTGGATTGTTCAAGGCACCATCGGCAATCATTTTGCGTGAGCCAATCTGATCGCCATGGGTAAAATTATCGATATCGGCACCGCCTTCTTCAGCCGGCTGAAATATAAATACCACTGTCCCCGCAATTTTATCTTTATTGGCGGCCAGAACCTTGGCTGCACCCAATAACATCGCAGTATGTGCATCATGTCCACAGGCATGCATCACATAAGATTCTTTGCCTTGATAAATGGCTTTTTGTTTGCTGGCGAAAGGCACAGGTGCAGTTTCTTTAATTGGTAGTGCATCCATATCCGCACGCAGGGCCATGACTGGACCCGGTTTTGCACCTTTCAAAACTCCAATCACACCAGTCTTGGCATAACCTTTGCGGACCTCAATACCATAGGATTTCAGTTCCCTTTGCACCAGTTCGGAGGTTTTAAATTCCATATTGCCCAGTTCAGGATGCTGGTGGATATGCTGGCGTAACTTGATGGTATGAGCTTCAGCTTTTTGCACAGAATTATCAATCCAGTCTGCCAGACTCATCTGACTGGCAAACGCAAGTGGAAGACAAAGGCAAAGCTGCTTATACATATTCATATCTGGGGAGAACCTTAAGAATCGGAGATGGTTAAAAGGATATTCTAGAATGGCATACTGGCTTTAAATTAACCAAAACCTGCACGGTATATAGTCAATACTTCTAAGGTATAAAGAGGGAGTTACCTTGCTGTTTAAGGAAATTATTCAGTAAGTTTTATTGTAATTTTATGTATCTCAGGGACATGTGGTTTTTCTCTCTTTATATACCTGCTTCCTATATTGAAATTTATTCAAAGAAGTATAGATCGATCAAATGATTAAATTTTGAATATTTATGATGGGGTATGTACCAGATTGGCATTAGGATTGCATGAAGTTAGCTTGCATTAATTTTTCATGGAATTTGAACATATGTTAAAACCTTTAGCTTTGTCTCTTGCTGTTGCAGCAAGCTTTTCTTTTATTTCTGCACATGCGGCAGCTGAAGATTTTAAAATTTTAAAACAGCTTGAAAGTAAACCAGTCTTACTCAAAAGTGGGGAATATAAAGGGAATTATTATGTTCCAAGCACCTTGAATACCATCACTTGGGGCTATTTACCTAACAAAGATGCCAAACCTGTGTTGACCATTCCATCGGGCAGCACTATTACCTTTGATACAGTTTCGCATGAAGGCTTGCTTGAAGACCAAGGACGTGATGCTGAAAAGTATTTCACTTCTAAAGGTGTGAAACCTGAGCATATTTTGCCTGAAGCGAAACTGATTACAGGTTCTAAGTTAAAGCACGATTTCCATAAAGATGGTCCACATATTATTACCGGACCTGTCTATGTGAAAGATGCGATGCCAGGTGATATTTTAAAAGTCGAGATTTTAAAAGTTGAGCCACGTGTGCCTTATGGTGTGATTTCAAACCGTCATGGTAAAGGCACATTGCCTGAGTTTCCTAAGAGTCAAAAGCATGATCATGCATCGCCTGCAAACCCAGAAGCCTATGGCAATGTTTCCATCTTTACTCCAATTGAAAAGAATAAAGAGGGTATTTGGGAAGGCGTTTTAAAAACCGAGTCAGGCAAAGCAATTCGTTTCCCATTGAATCCATTTATGGGTACGATGGGCGTTGCACCAAATACGAGCGACCCTGTGCATTCTGTGCCACCATCGTTCTATGGCGGTAACATTGATATTAATGATTTAACCGCAGGTGCAACGGCTTACTATCCAGTTCAAGTACCGGGTGCGTTGTTTTATACGGGTGATAGTCATTTTGTTCAAGGTGATGGTGAGGTCGCATTGACCGCACTTGAAGGTTCTGCACGTGCGACCTTTAAAATTACGGTATTAAAAGCGGGGAGTGACAAAATACCAGGTAAATCGTTGAAGCAGCCTTTGGGTGAAAATGATGAGTTTTGGATTACACCGGGTTTAGATGAAGACCTTGATGAAGCGATGCGTAAGTCGACTCGTGAAGCAGTACGTTTTCTTGTCGATGAATATGGTATTTCAGAAGAAATTGTTTATGCGTATTTAAGTGCTGCGACTGATTTTGAAGTATCGCAAGTCGTAGATAGAACTAAAGGTATTCATGCCATGATTCGTAAAGCGGACTTTAAAGAGTTTAAGAAAGACGCGAAATAATTTTTGAATAAAACTTAGAAAAATAGGTTTGTGCTTTTGCCAACTGATTTAGACATGGTCAGTTGGCTTTTTCTTTTGTAGTAGGAAATAGCAAAGTATGAGGTAACATTATTTAATTTTTATATATTTTGAAGAATTATGATAAAGTTTTACTACTATAAGCTAAATCATATAAGACTATCTTAATGGGTTTAAGAAGTAATTTTTTATCATAGCTTTTTTAATAATAATTAAATTTTTATGGGGTGAGAATGACGCAAAGAAAAGATGATAAATTTAGTCTAACGCTAAAACTTTTAATAGGCTTTTTAATCGTTTGCCTTTTTATATTGTTTTTATATTATGCATCAGTCTATCAAATTGCTATAAAAGAAAATGCAGTTGCATCGACGCTATCAAATATGTATGTAGTGGCAGCTACACTATTTACACCGATAGCAGCTTTGATATTCGTAAAAGACTGGAAAGAACAGCACAATAAAAATTTAGAAACGGATTTTGTTAAAACCGCTTTAGGTCATTTACGAAAAGTTGAGATACTCGAAAAACAAGTAAATATTGCCGTATCTGAGCTCCGTAATGAATGGAAAGAAGAAGACTTTGGACATTCATTTTTAGCTTTAAAAAATATTGATAGACAAGAATTATCTCAACAGTCATTTTTACTTTTAGAGTCGTTAAAAGAATTAGAGATTTTAACTAAAGACCCAGAGATTTCTATTATTGTTGAAACATATCAGGATTTTAATTTCGTATATGTACTTACTTTAGGTATGATAGGTTTAGTTGTAGATCGAGATAACTTTAAAGGCGATGAATCTAATTTTAATGATTTAAAAGAAATACTGAATATATCGGCACCTACTAAAAATGTGAAAATTGCCAATAAAAAATTATATGAAATTTTTGTTGGGACGGTTGAGTTAGGGATTAAATTAAAATTATTTATTTTATTAAAAGCAAAATAAAAAAGCAGCCTAAGCTGCTTTTTTACTTGCCTTTACTTCGGCTCAGGCGGCGTCATCCCAAACTGCAAATACGCCATATTAGTTGCTATACGACCACGTGCAGTCCGCATCACATAACCTTGCTGAATCAAATATGGCTCGATGACATCTTCCAATGTGCCTGAATCTTCCGCCATCGCAGCAGCCAACGCTTCAACACCTGCAGGACCACCATCAAAACGCTCAAGCAGCATAGACAAGTAACGACGGTCAAGCGTATCTAAACCATCTTTATCGACTTTCAGCATATCTAGCGCACGTTGTGCCATGTCTTGGGTCACTTCGCCTGTGCCTTTGACCTGTGCATAGTCACGCACACGACGTAATAAACGATTAGCAATACGTGGTGTACCACGAGAGCGGCGAGCAACTTCAAGCGCACCTTCGTCGGTCATAGGCACATCCATCAAACTCGCTGAACGTTTCACAATATGGGTTAAGTCTTCAACTGAATAGAACTCTAGACGCTGCACAATCCCGAAACGGTCGCGCAGCGGAGAGGTAAGCAAACCTGCACGTGTGGTAGCAGCCACCAACGTAAATGGCGGTAAATCCAGTTTAATCGAACGTGCCGCAGGACCTTCACCAATCATGATGTCGAGTTGGTAATCTTCCATCGCTGGGTAAAGAATTTCTTCAATGACGGGTGAAAGACGATGAATTTCATCAATAAATAAAACGTCACCTTCCTCTAAGTTGGTCAGCATGGCCGCCAAGTCACCTGCACGTTCAAGCACTGGGCCAGAAGTGGATTTGAGATTACCACCCATTTCACGTGCAATAATATTGGCCAGCGTGGTCTTGCCCAGACCGGGAGGACCAAAGATCAGGGTATGATCAAGGGCTTCTTCACGGCCACGGGCTGCACCTATAAAGATTTCCATTTGCTCACGAACTACTGGCTGACCAATGTAGTCATCGAGGGAGGTTGGGCGAATCGCACGATCAAACTGATCTTCGGGTTTTTCAGAACCACTGATGAGACGGTCTTGCATATCTAATAACTTAATCTCTTTATTGAAGCTGTTTGATGCTGCGGAAACAGCCTCAAATAATGATTTGTGTTTAGCTGCCATTGTGTAGGCGTTGTTTTACTTTTGAAAGATCAAAAGTAACAAAAATCTTTTGTTGAGTTGAGGGTACGTCCTGAACAGGTTTTAAGCACTGCTTTAAAACCTAGTGCAAGACAACTCAACTGGCGACATCCATGTCGCGAGTAATTTATATAAATAAGAGAATAAACAAACTTATTTAACATTAAGTCATTTTCCTATTATTTATTCATCGACTTTAATGCCGCACGGATAATATCACTGGCTTCAGTAAAATCACCTTTGGCTGCATTAACCAGTTTTTGGGCTTCCAGAGGTTTGTAACCCAATGACTGTAATGCAGCTTCCGCTTCTGCCACTGCAGAATTGCCAGTAAATTGGATTTGCTCAGTGGTAGAGTTGCTTGGTGCTGTACTTGAAGCCATGGCTTTAAAGCGGTCACGTAATTCAATCATTAAACGTTCTGCGGTTTTCTTGCCTACGCCGGGCACTTTCACCAGCGTATTCACATCTTCATGTTCAACGGTATGAATCAGCATTTCTACACTCAGGGTAGACAGAATACCAAGCGCCATTTTGGGACCAACACCGTTAACCTTTAATAAGGTGCGGAAAATAGTTTTTTCCTGTGCATTGATAAAGCCATAAAGTAACTGGGCATCTTCACGCACGGCCAAATGCGTCCAAAGGGTAATTTTCTGGCCTTTTTGCAGCTGGCAAAAAGTGGTCAGTGGCGTATCAATTTCATAACCGATACCATTTACATTCAACAAAACAGTCGGTGCTTCCAGTGCCAGCACTTCACCAATCAGACATCCAATCATTTTTTATAAATACTCAATTTCAATACGGGCATATTAGTCAGCATTCGGGCCAAAGGCAAAATACTGTAAATTAAAAAGTTGCGATTTGCCGAGATTATCAGCAAATCGTGTAAATCATTAAATTAATCCAGCTTTATTGCCATGCAGTTCCTGAGCCAGGTTGTAGGCCTGATGATCCGAAAACTTAGAAATAATATCCAGTACCTGCATGATATTGTCATAATGATCTGCATGGAACTGCACACCTGAACGGTTCAGAATCGCCATCAGGCGCTGTTCCTTGAAGCTCAAATTTTTATGAGGTGTGGTCAGTGGAATAAAGGCATCCAGAATGGTTTGCAGACTCTGATGGGCAATAATTTCCAGACCGGCTTTTTGTGGATGTTCAAAGATTTTGTCTCTCGCCAGTTCTTTGGCCCGGTTAATCCCGATCTCAATGTCTGAACTGCAATAACTTAGCAATGAGCCTTTTAGCTGGCCCATCAGAATTTCCTGCTGGTGATGGGCAAATGCCGTCGTGACTTCAGCTACCAGACGTTTCATTACCCGGCCACGCAGGGCAGCAATTTTTTGCTGCCAGGTTGTATCCGGCATCCCGATCTCGGAAGGTGGTCCATAATCCCCTAACAAATTTAAAAATACTGGTTCTACTTCGGCATAGCTGAGCATATTCAGACTGATGCCATCTTCCAGATCAATCAGGGCATAACAAATATCATCGGCAGCTTCGAGCAGATAGGTTAGGGGATGACGACAGTAGCGATATTCACCCAGTTGAATCAGTCCAAGCTGTTCAGCAATTTCTTTTAAAATCTCTTTTTCAGACTGATAACAACCAAATTTCGGACGATGGCTGGCTGGCGTATTGCCAGTAGGATCGATGGTCTGAGAGAGCCATGGATATTTCAAGTAAGCACCTAAAGTGGCATAGGTCAGACGCATACCGCCATCGTTAGGATGATAGTCAATCTTGGTCAGCAGGCGTAGACCTTGAGCATTGCCCTCAAACTGACGAACATCGGCTTCCTGTTCCGGACTTAAGTTTTTCAGGAAATCAGTATGAGAGGCATCATCAAACCATTCACGAATAGCGTATTCACCGGCATGGCCAAAAGGCGGATTACCAATATCATGTGCCAGACAGGCAGCCTGAATGATGGCACCGACATCGGCAGGAGAAATCCAGGGAGGTAACTGATCCTTGATTTTTTCCGCAGCCAGCATACCCAGGGAACGCCCAATACAGGACACTTCCAGTGAATGGGTTAAACGGGTATGAATGCCATCATGCTGAGTCAGAGGGTGGACCTGAGTTTTACGATTTAGCTGGCGAAAACTTTGCGAAAAAATAATACGATCATAGTCTTTATGGAACGGGCTGCGCGCCAGTTCAGAACTTTGCTTTTTACTGCCAATACGGACAGTGGAGAGTAATTCCAGCCAACGCATTTGAGTCATTTATCATTATTCAATCAATTCTTTAATGCATGATGCCAAAAATGGAGCTAAAAATATATGGAGTTGCGACATAAGTTGCCGTCTTAAAGTGAGATAAGAGTAAAGAGTGTTTAAAAGATGATTTTAATATTAAGATACTTCAATAGACGAAAAGAAATATTTATTTTCAAATAAAGGGAGTTTTTTAAGGTATTCGGCACACTGAAGCGAGTAAGAAAGTTTAATTCTAGATAAATTTGTTGTTGAAAAATAATACAATTTTGCGACTAAAAATAAAACTTTAACGGTTTTGATTTTTCTGCAAGAAAATGTGTTAATCTAATCGACTACATTAAATTTTTTTAACTGAAAATAAAAGTATTATTTTAAAAATCCTGACAGTTTAGCGATCAGATTTATTAATTCCTCACTAGCTGATTCCAGTATTTCACAGTAGAATATGCGCTCTCTCAAGTCACATTGTGGCATGGTTCACAAGACCATCCCGTGGAGCCAAAATCAGCATGTTTATCGTTGCCGGTGCACCTGCACATTCTTCTTTTAAGAAAACTCAACTACTTTCGCGTTTGTCGTCAATTAGTTCTGTTCAATCACTAGAAAGTCAATTTGTTTATCTTTTTGACCAAGCGCTCAACGAGCAACAACAGCAATCCGCTTTACAGCTTCTCAACGATGGTCAATCATTTGAACTGCACCAGGCTGCAAGTGATGAAATCCAGATTTTAGTCACACCACGTGTCGGCACGATTTCGCCGTGGTCCTCGAAAGCGACTGATATTTTCAAGAATTGTAATACACCGGTTCATCGTCTTGAACGCGGTGTTTTATTTACGCTGAAGGGTGTAAAAGAACTTTCTACAGAAGCATTACAGGTCTTGCATGACCGCATGACTGAAAGCGTATTTAACGCAATTGAAGATGCGGCTGCACTATTCATCGAAACTGCGCCAAAACCTTTGAACTCGATTGATATTCTGGGTCAAGGAAAAGAAGCACTGGTAAAAGCCAATAACGAGTTTGGTTTTGCACTGTCTGATCAGGAAATTGATTACCTGACAGAAGCGTTCACTAAACTGGGCCGTAACCCGAATGACATCGAACTGATGATGTTTGCTCAGGCAAACTCTGAACACTGCCGTCATAAAATCTTTGGTTCTGAATGGACTATTGACGGTGAAGTTCAGCCATTGTCATTATTCCAGATGATCAAAAATACCTATAAAGAATCACCAACAGACGTATTGTCAGCATATAAAGACAACGCATCGGTGATTGTTGGTTTTGATACTCAGCGTTTCTACCCAACACAAGAAGAAAACGGTCAACACGTTTATAAATACAAGAGCCAGGCTGCTCACATCCTGATGAAAGTGGAAACCCACAACCATCCTACCGCGATTGCACCATTTGCAGGTGCAGCGACAGGTTCAGGTGGGGAAATCCGTGATGAAGGCGCGACTGGTCGTGGTGGTAAGCCAAAAGCTGGTTTAACTGGTTTCACCGTATCTAACCTGAATATTCCTGGCTTTGAACAGCCTTGGGAAGAAAATTACGGTAAACCATCACGTATGGCATCGCCACTTCAAATCATGATTGAAGGTCCATTGGGTGGTGCCGCGTTTAACAATGAATTTGGTCGTCCTGCCTTAAATGGTTACTTCCGTACGTTTGAACAAAATGTAAATGGCGAAGTCAAAGGTTTCCATAAGCCAATCATGATTGCCGGTGGTTATGGTAACATCCGTTCAGACCATGTTGAAAAAGATGCAATCCAGCCAGGTGATCTTCTGATTGTTCTTGGTGGTCCTGCGATGCTGATTGGTCTTGGCGGTGGTGCAGCGTCTTCTGTAGACAGCGGTAAACTTGGTGAAAACCTGGACTTTGCTTCGGTACAACGTGAAAACCCGGAAATGGAACGCCGTTGTCAGGAAGTGATTGATACTTGCTGGCGCATGGAAGATCACAACCCGATCGTTTCAGTACACGATGTAGGTGCGGGTGGTATTTCAAATGCAATGCCTGAACTTGTGAACGATCACGAGCTTGGTGCGGTACTTGATCTGCGTAAGATTCCATCGCTTGAGCCAGGTATGTCTCCAATGGAAATCTGGTCAAACGAAGCACAAGAACGTTATGTGCTTGCGATCCGTCCGTCTTCATTAGAATTATTTGAATCAATCTGTGCACGTGAACGTTGTCCGTTTGCAGTATTGGGTGAAGCGACTGAAGCGCGTCATTTAACTGTTGAAGATCCGTTATTCGGCAACAAACCTGTGGATATGCCAATGCAGGTGATGCTTGGCGGTACACCACGTATGAGCCGCTCATACGAAACAGCTGAACGCAAAGGCGACGACTTTGATGCGTCTAAAGTGACTGATCTGAAAGATGCGATTTATCGTGTTATTAAGAACCCAACTGTTGCCTCTAAATCATTCTTGATCACCATTGGTGACCGTTCGATCACTGGTATGGTGGCACGTGACCAGATGGTGGGTCCATGGCAAGTGCCTGTAGCGGATGCTGCAGTCACCACAACAAGCCTTGTGGGTTATACAGGTGAAGCAATGGCAATGGGCGAACGTCCACCAGTTGCATTGTTAAACCCAGCAGCTTCTGCGCGTTTATCTGTTGCTGAATCAATCTCGAATATCATGTCTGCGAAGATTGATCAAATCAGCGACATTAAATTGTCTGCAAACTGGATGGCTGCTGCGGGTCAACCGGGTGAAGATCAAGCCCTATTTGAAGGCGTTAAAGCGATTGGTATGGAAATGTGCCCAGCATTGGGTATCGCAATTCCAGTCGGTAAAGACTCGCTTTCAATGCGTACCACTTGGGATGACGAAGGCGAAGACAAATCTGTGACTTCTCCAATGTCAGGCGTGATTACTGCATTTGCACCAGTCACTGATGTTCGTAAAACATTAACACCTGAGCTTAAAAACCTTGAGTCTGTACTGGTACGTATCGACTTGTCTAAAGGTCAATTCCGTCTTGGCGGTTCGATCCTGGCTCAGGTTTACAAAGCAATCGGTTCAGTAACTCCCGATGTTGATAGCTTCGATGACTTCAAAGCATTCTTTGCTCTAGTTCAAGACTGGAACAACCGTGGTCTGATCAAGGCTTACCATGACATCGGTGACGGTGGCTTAATCGCAACTGTTGCGGAAATGATGTTCGCTTCACGTCTAGGCGTAGCACTAGAAGAACAATCGGTTGCAGGTCTATTTGCTGAAGAAATTGGTGCAGTGCTTCAAATCGCGAAAGCAGATTGGGAAGCGCTACAAGCTGAAGTTGCAGCATCTACATTGAAAGATGCAATCAGCGTAGTTGGTACTGTGAACAATACAGACCAATTATCTGTAAATGGTCTTGTACTTGAACGTAGCGATTTGCAAGTAGCTTGGACTGAAGTTTCTCACCAAATCCAACGTTTACGTGACAACGTAGAAACTGCGGATCAGGAATTTGCATTAGTTACAGACAAAGCGCACAAAGGTTTGATTGCTCAACCGACATTCGACCTGAATGAGCAAATCGAAGCACCGTTCATTAACTCACGTCGTCCAAGCATGGCTATTCTGCGTGAGCAAGGTGTCAACGGTCATGTCGAAATGGCAGCTGCGTTCGACAAAGTTGGTTTTAGTACAGTTGACGTACACATGAGCGACCTGCTGGCAGGTCGTATCAGCCTTGATGATTTCGAAGGTCTGGTGACGTGTGGTGGCTTCTCTTATGGTGACGTATTGGGTGCAGGCGGCGGCTGGGCAAAATCAGTACTGTTTAACCAGCAACTGCGTGACCAGTTTGAGAAATTCTTCAACCGTCAGGAAACCTTCTCTTTAGGTATTTGTAACGGTTGTCAGATGTTGTCTCAATTGGCTCCATTGATTCCAGGTGCGGATGCATGGCCTCGTTTCCATCGCAACAAGTCAGAAGTATTTGAAGCGCGTAGCGTAAACGTTCGTGTAGAGAAATCTCATTCTGTATTGCTTGAAGGTATGGAAGGCTCAATCCTGCCAATCGCTGTGGCTCATGGTGAAGGTCGTGTGGTTGCATCAGCTGAAAGCATTGCTGCGTTGAATGCCAATAACCAGGTAATCATGCGTTATGTAGATAGCCAGGGTAATGCAACTGAGCAATATCCACTGAACCCGAACGGTTCGCCTGAAGGTATCTCTGGTGTGACCTCTAAAGATGGTCGTGCAACGATCCTAATGCCACACCCTGAGCGTAACTTCCGTGCAATCCAGCATTCTTGGAAACCAGAAGACTGGGATCAGGATGGTGCTTGGTTACGTATGTTCCGTAATGCTCGTAAATTTATTGGTTGATAGACCATGAGAAAAAGGGCGCTTCGGCGCTCTTTTTTATGTGGTAACTATCCATTAATGAAATCAAATAGTATGATTGGAAAGTAGACAATGAATTAAAATTTTAACAGTTAAATAATATGACTAATTTAATAGAACAAGTTGAAATTCTTCAAAATCTTTTAATTTCTGAAGCAACAGATGGTAATGAAAATAATGAAGAGTATCAGAATTTAAGAAAATTAATCTTGGACGAGCAAGCTATACAAAAGTTTGCACCAAAGTTTTTGAGGACATGTAGAAATCTTACTCAATTTTGGCAATTTATTAAGTTTGAATATTCGACGTATGCTGAACGTCGCGATTTTTTATGGAAATCATTTCAGCCTCTATTAGAAAAGCTTGAAATGTCTGAATCTGTGCCATCAGATGATGTAGTGAATATAATTGTTAAAAAGATAGATTCAGAATATATCAATACTCTTTGGCATAAAGCTTTGGAGCGAAGAAGTACTGATCCAGAAGGGGCTATTACATTGGCTCGAACACTTTTAGAATCGACCTGCAAATATATTCTTGATGAATATCAAGTTGACTACGGAAATGTACCTGATATTAATCAACTATATAGATTAGTCAGCAAAGAATTAAATCTAGCACCATCTCAACACACAGAACAGACCTTTAAACAAATTCTAGGAGGGTGTAGTTCAATTGTTGAAGGATTAGGCTCATTAAGAAATAAAGTAGGAGATGCGCATGGACAAGGTAAAACCAATTTTAAACCTTCGCCAAGACATGCTGAATTAGCAGTCAATTTAGCTGGGACAATGGCAGTATTTTTATTTTCCACATGGGATATTAACAAATAAAATTTAATAGTCATATTAAATAATAACTTAAATATATCTTATGGAAAAATTTTCATTTATTCAGTAAGATGTAACGACTCAACCACCATTTTTGGTGGTTTTTGCTTTTTCAGTATTTTCAAATATTTTTTAATCTCTCACTGAACTGGTTTGGATTTTGCTTTTATATAGGTATAGAGGTGATATTGTGTAATTTATGCACAATAAATATGCATTTTAAAGCAAAGATGATATAGATCATTTCAGTATCAACACTCATGTATGAGGTGATGACATGGCTAAAACACTCAGAATAATAGATAGAACGGAACTACGTCAGAAAGGTTGGTGGTTATTTGGTTTTGTTGTTGGTTTACAGGTGCTATTTTTGCTAGGCAGTTATTTGCTACAGGGTTCTTGATCATCAGATTTAATAAAAGCCACCGAGAGGTGGCTTTTTTCATTTTTGATTTTATGTGTGTATTACTTTTAATGAAGCGTCTTGGTTACTTTGAAGAATGAGAAATATATTCCGTAAAGTAACCAAAATCCTTTGTTAGCCTGATGGGCATCTATGTCCTACGAGTTGACGAGTGGCATCTATGCCGTAGGGTATTTTTAAAATAATGAGATATTAGGGAAAAGATGTATGATCTTAATGATCGACAACTGTGATTCTTGTACCACTAATAAAGAAAAACCACCCGAAGATGGCTCTTTATCTCTAAACAGTTAATTGAATTTGTTTCAACACCGCCTTCAGTGTATTCAAAAAATCAAACTGATCATTGGTACTGTCTTGATAACGCCATGCCACATAACCATCCGGACGAACCAGAATTGCACCAGAGTCATGAATTTCAGACTTGGCATTCCAGGTGCCATACACATCGCGGTAGTCACGTGAACCGATTTGAATTACATCCAAATAAGGTAAGTTCAGTGATTCGGTCGCCTGTTTCCAGCCTTTACCCGATAAACCAGTCAGCAGGGTAAAACGACCTTTACCGGTAATATCCAGAGTGGACTGCTTTTGATCATTGGTATTAACCAGCCAGGTATGTGGCACTTTAGCTCCCGGACATGTTGTTGCTTGCAGATAAAGCTGCTGATCACGCTCAAATCTTTCAGGCTCAGCTTCACTAATGACTGCATTAGAGGTATAGCGCTGATTTAACTCTACACCTTGCGCATTAAACTCATAGTTTTTAACTGCCAATGCTTTAAACAGCTTTTGACGGATTTCAGCACCTTGCTCATCTTCAGCAAAGATACGCTCCAGCATTTGTTTTTGTGTAGCCACGCCTTGATCAAAACCAAAGACTTCTTTCAGGTATTTATAGTCAAAACGTGACTGGTTCGCACGCGACACGATCTGTTTGCCCACAGGTGCACGTTCAATTGTATAGGAATCCAGCAGGGAAGGCGCAGCCCAGCCCTTGACTGCATAAGCCAGTTTCCAGCCCAGGTTAAAGGCATCCTGCAACAGGTATTTGAACCTAAACCACTGGATGGTGGATGACGATGCACTGCATCTCCGCCACAGAACACACGGCCTTTGGAATATTCGGTTGCCCAGGTCTGGTTCACATACCAGTAAGACAGTTTTTGAATTTCGACATCTTCTACTTCAGCACCAACAAATGTATTGAGACGTGCCCGAACCTGTTCTTCAGTGACTTGCGGCTCACCTTTGGAAATGTCAAAGCCCCAGCCCATAATCCATTCTTTCCATGGCGTAATGGCATGCAGTAAGCCCATACCAAGATCACCAAAGCTCGCTTCCGGATTGACAATCCATTGCAGGATGGCAGGGCGGTGCTGCACATATTTAGTCAAATCAGCCTTAAAGGTCACATACACTGTACCGGCACGGGCCATGACACCTTCCAATGGCAAACCAAGTTGTTCCAGTACTCGTGACTTGGCACCATCCATACCGACCAGATATTTCGCTCTTAAGCTAAATTCAGTATTGGTAATCCGGTTCAGGAAAGTTGCGGTCACCCCCTCTTCATCCTGTACATGAGAGAGATATTCAGTATTAAAGTTATAAACGGCGCCTCGTTCACCCGCATTCTTCACCAGTAAAGCTTCCATTTTTGGCTGAATCAGATCAACCAGTGGGCATGGACTGCCTTTGATATAGTCACCATGACGTTCATCACCGGTACCTCAGGCACTCATGCGTGCAATTTCTTCGCCAACCAGGCTGGTAGTAATCAGGCTTTCACCCATTTGTTCCCAAGGTGTAGCAATTTCTTTGACCTGTTCTTCAACCCCTAAATCACGTAATACCTCCATGGCACGTTGGTTAGTAATATGTGCGTGTGGACTATTGGCCAGCCAGCTAAACTGGGTAAACAGTTGTACCTTGATACCATAATTGGCTAAAGCCAAACCCAATGTTGAACCTGCAGGACCGGTACCAATGATCAAAACATCAGTGTCATAATGCTGTGTCATACAAGACTCCATGTATATGCGTGAAGAACAAGCCATCTATATGGTCATGCAGTCTAGTAAAACAGGATCTGTTCATATACCGATATTCATATAAACTATCGACCTATTCTTATTTGCAATGCGCGGGTCATAATCTTAAGATGCTGACCTGATCAGAAACCGGGCAGCTTATGGAACTTCGACATTTACGCTATTTTATGACTGTGGCGCAGCAACAAAGTTTTACCAAGGCTGCCGAAAAGCTGTTTACCGCTCAACCGTCATTAAGCCAGTAAATTAAGGATCTGGAACAGGAAGTTGGGGTGAACCTGTTTGATCGTTCATCCAGAAAAGTCAAACTTACCGATGAAGGGCGTGCTTTTCAGATCTACGCGGAAAAAGCACTAGAAAATGCCAAGCTGGCAGTGGCAGCAGCACGCCAGGTCGCACAGCAGAAAAATAATCAGATTCATATTGGCTTTCTGAATGTTGCAGAAATCAAGGTGATGCCTCAGATTCTGGCGCAGCTTAAAAAAACCATGCCTGACTTAAAAATTCACTTGCATAGCCTGACCTGTATGGAGCAGATTCAGCGGCTAAAAAATGCTGAACTGGATTTATGTATTACTCGTTTTCATCTGGATCATCCAGATTTTGACAATATTCATTTATTGACCGAACAGATTTACTTGGTAGCTGCTCAGCATTTGCATCCTACAGATCGAATCCTGAAACTACAGGAACTGAAAAATCACAATATAATTATGTGTGAGCAGAATGCTTCACTCGTGTTTTATGAAAAGCTGGATCAGCTGCTTGGTATTGATCAGCTCGAACATGAACAGCTACTGTGGGTGGCCAATGTGTTGCAACACATTAATCTGACCAATATGGGGATGGGTTTTAGTTTTGCTCCTGAGTATTTACTGAGATTTTTGAATGATCATGTGAAAATCATCCAGACGGATCAGGTGCTCCCAAAACTAGGCTTGTATGCAACATTTAACAAGAACTCTCAAAATCCTGCATTGAAGATAATTACCTAAGCCCTTAAAAGTACAATAAATATCTGAATTTCAGGAAGGAATATATGTTAAAGCTGATTTATTACGTACCGGACAAAAATCTGGAAGACACTAAAAATGCAGTGTTTTCAGCAGGAGCAGGGGGTATTGGTGAGTATACGAACTGCGCCTGGCAGGTTTTAGGAACAGGACAGTTTAAGCCGCAAGAAGGTGCAGATCCTCATATTGGTGAAGTCGGTAAACTGGAACAGGTAGAGGAATGGCGGGTAGAAATTCTGGTGCCAGATGAAAAGGCAGTCGAGGTCGCTAAAGCCTTAAAAGAAAGCCATCCTTATGAAGAGCCAGCTTTTGAGTTTATCCAGCTGTTGGATATCAAAGTCTAAACTCAAAGTATTACTCATATTATATTCACGGCGGCGTGTTCATCTTAGCGCGCCGTCAGTCTACATTTGAAAAACAGTCAAACTGCTTTTGTTATTATAAAATTTGCCCTAGCACTCCAGATAAAAAATACAATAAGGAAAATAACAATGCAGTGGCCAAAACCGCTGAGCAGAATGCTCAAAAATACGCTTAGGCTTAGTAAATCCATTCAATACAGTGCAGAAATTCTGCATAGTCGTATTCCCTATTCCAATGATAATCCTTATCTGGATGGTATATTTGCCCCGCAACGGCAGAAGCATTTCTCTACTCAACTCATGGTAGAAGGACAGATTCCGGCAGAACTCGATGGTGCACTAATGCGGATTGGTCTAAATCCAATTCTGGTCAAAAATCCCAGAAGTTATCATTGGTTCACTGGCGATGGCATGATTCATGCCTTGAGACTGAAAGGCGGTAGGGCACATTGGTATAAAAGCAGTTACGTCGGAGTTGCCAGCGGGCAGAAGAAACTTCACCGACCACAAATTCTAGGTAAAACGCGCGGTGTCGCGGATGCCGTCAATACCAATGTCATCAACTTTGCCGGTAAAATTTGGGCACTGGTAGAAGCAGGCGCTTATCCAGTTGAGTTGAATGCTGCACTAGAGTCAAAACGACATCATTTGTTTGAAGATGATCAGGATCTACCATTTACTGCCCATCCGCATATTGATCCTGAAACCGATGATATTCATGCGGTTTGTTATGAGGCTTTAAGTCAGAACAAAGTTTTTTATCTGCATATAGATTCGCACGGTAAATTGAAACACCAGGTCGAGATTCCAGTGAAACATGGACCGATGATTCATGATTGTGCCATTACCAAATCTCAGGTGCTGATTCTGGATCTGAATGTGAATTTCTCGGTTCGCAGTGCTTTAAAAGGTTCAATGCTGCCTTATCAATGGAATCCAAAACGACAGGCACGTATAGGTGTATTACCTTTTGGTGGCAAAGTCACTGACATGCGCTGGTATGAGATTGATCCCTGTTTTATTTTTTATACCGTGAATGCCTATGATCTGAATACTGGCGATATAGTGATGGATGCGGTAGTGCACTCCAAAGCATTGATCCGCTCGATTCAGGGACCGATCGAAGATCAGGATATACGACTAGAGCGCTTTATTTTTGAATAAGGATCGGGAAAAGTGACACGAACCGTATTATCAAATATCAAGCAGGAATTTCCACGGATTAATGAAGCATTTATTGGGCGACAGTATCGTTATATCTATAGGATTTCTTTTGGTGAATTTAATGATCCTTCCCATGTCAGTAGCAATACGGTGATGTGTTTTAATTTAAGAACCAGAACCACAGAAAGCTATTCTTTTGGAGAAAACTGGGTCACTGGTGAGGCAGTCTTGGTCGCACGGGAAAATGCTCAGGCAGAAAATGATGGATAGTTAATGTCTTATATCCATGCTTTAGATTGTAGCCCCTCGAAAGTTGTAATTCTGGATGCCCAGCATATTCCAGCATATTACAGAAGGACCCATTGCAACGATTCATTTACCAGTTCGGGTACCGGTTGGATTTCATTGTAACTGGATTGATTATCGGAAATTAAGAGCGAACTATTCTTAAAAAATGATTTAGCATCGACTTGTATTTGCTCTAAATAGATTCCTTCCTTTTCGCCATCCGCGTATCAAATATTATTTCTTTTCAAAATAGTAGTGAATTTATATTAAGGTGACATGGATGTCACCTGCCAGACAGAGGTTCAAGGATGAACCTTCTGTCTGGCAATGGCTTTGGTTACTTTGGCCTGTCAAAGTAACGAAAATGCCTACGCGTATATCAGTTAATTTAAGAAAACAGTCGAGGCCGTGATATTCATTCAATAAACGTACTTAAATCTTCTGAATAAACAACTCACGATCAAAACGGTACTGCGGGAAGAATACCCCATCTTTAGCACGTTCACCTGCACCAATCACCATGACTGGATACTGTTCGTCATTTAATTCCAGAATTTCACGAACCATGGGCTCATCGAAGCCTTCCATCATACAGCTATCAAAACCATAAGCGCGTAAAGCTAAAACCAGATTTTCACAAGCCAGCGCCGTGGTTTTAGTCGCCCATAGTTTTGCATCAGCGGGGCTGAAAGCAGAAACTGGCATTTGCTTATCCAGAGTACGGGCTACTTTGAAAGCGACTTTCTTAAAGTTACCAAAGGCATTCAGATAACCTGTCTTGTAGTTATAGGGAATGTACTTATAGTACTTTTTGATTGCTGGCGGCGCCTCAGGAAATGGAAACTCACTAATATTCAGTTTCGCCATTTCATCAATGCGGTCAGTACGTGCAATACAAACAATCAGTTCAGAAGCCGTTTTAGCGGCCAGTTGGCTCATGCAGGCTTTCACCAGATGCTTTTTCTTGGATGGGTTCTGCACAACATAAAATGTCCATGGCTGCAGATTTGATGAATTTGGTGCCAGTAGTGCCAGATCCAGACAGGCATCCAGTACCTCAGCAGGGATTGGTTTTTTGGTAAATTTACGCACTGAACGGCGGCTTTCAATGACCTTACGGAAATTCTCTACATCAATATCCTGTGGTGCCGGCTCGTAATAACGCGTCTTGTCAGGATTTGAACTATCAGTTGTTTGAGAAGTCGTTTGGGAGTTTTCATTTGTCATAAGCTGGGTTCTTTCAAAAATATAAAAGATTGAGGCAGTCTAAACTGCCTCAATTAAAAGATAAGTTTCAGAATTAGTTGAATTGTGTGAAATCAGGTTTCCGTTTTTGCATAAAGGCCTGAACTGCTTCCATCATTTCAGGTGAGCCTACACGCTTCATAAAGATTTCTGCCTCATCATCAATGCATTCAATAATTTCAGCCAGATTATGCTTCATTAGTGCTTTGGTCTGCTTAATAGACGCCAAGGGCAAAGCGGCAAGAGTTTGAGCCTGTTTTTGTGCAGCTGTATACACATCTTCTTCGATGCTATTGATCAAACCCGCACTTAAGGCTTTTTCACTATTAAATCTTTGAGCTGTCAGGAGCAGTTCAGCAGCTTTGTGATAGCCAGCCTGTTGTACCAGCAGTTTGCTTGATGCACCTTCAGGAGACAGGCCAAGGCTGACAAATGGAATCTGGAACAGGGCAGTATTGTCGCTATACACCAGATCGGCGTGCAGGAGAATCGTTACCCCGATGCCAATGGCAACACCACGCACTGCAGCGATCAACGGCTTGGAGAATTTTGCAGCAGACTTGAGCAGGACAAATGGCGGTGTATCACCGGCTTTACCCTGTAAAGGTGTCTGGATGAACTTCATAAAGTCCTGCATGTCATTGCCGGCACTAAAGTCCGCATCCTGACCACGCAAAATCACCACACGCACGCTACTCTCCTGATCCGCTTCATCCAGAGCCTGAGCAATCCATAAGTACAGCTCGCCATAGAGCGCATTTTTCGCTTCAGGACGGTGAATGGCTAAGGTCAGTATGCCATTGTCTAAATTCGCATTTAAATGCTGATGCGGTTGTTGAATACAGCTCAGTGTCATCGTACTATCCTTGCTTTATTAATATGAATTTATTGGCGCTTATTATGTCGTAAAAATTTCCCTACGACATAACTGATGCGTTCATAAAAGTAAGATGTGCTATGAAATATAAATTTGATTATCTGGTTTTTATTGGTCGCTTCCAGCCTTTTCATCTGGCACATATGCAAACCATTAAAATTGCTTTGCAGCAAAGCCAGCAGGTGATTCTGGCTTTAGGATCAGCGCAGCAGGAACGTAATATCAAAAACCCATTTCTGGCCTCTGAACGTGAAGAAATGATCCTGTCGAATTTTTCCGAAGCAGATCAGAAGCGTATTAAATTCGTACATGTCATTGATGTCTATAATGATGAAAAATGGCAAAAACTGGTAAAATTACTGGTTGCCGGAGTGGCAGAGCTAAATGCCAAAGTTGGTCTGATTGGACATTTTAAAGATGAGTCCTCTTATTATTTAAGACTGTTCCCAGAATGGGAAATGGTGGAATTAGACAGTCTAGTCGGTGCCATTTCAGCAACACCATTACGGGAAGCCTATTATCGTGGTGACATTATGGAATCAGCATTTCCTTTAGGAACCAGCGAGTTTTTACATAAGTTTAAAAATACTGAGACTTATCAACAATTGGCACACAAGTTTAAAACGAATGATAAAACGAATCTGAGCTAAAACTGTTTTACGGTGAGGAGTTCATTTGATTGTTAGGGAGCAACAGAATGAATCTTATCCTAAAAAATATAGCCTATGCAGGATGCCTTGCAGTAGTAGGTCTATCAGCAGCCTACGCCAGCTGGAGCTTGACGCCTAAAAGTAGTGTGGGTTTTAGTATTAATTCATTGGGTTTAATTGTCGTAAAGGGAAGTTTTCAGCAATTCCAGGCCTCGATGCAGTTTGATCCTCAAAAACCACAACAGGCTTCAACTAAATTTACCATGCAGGTGGATAGCCTGCAGCTGTCCAAGCCAAGTCTAAAAAATATGATTATGGGTGAGGATCTGTTTGATGCTTCACGTTATAAAACTGTGAATTTTAAAAGTACCCGGTTTAAACCAAATGGTACGAATCGCTATCAGGTATTGGGTAATTTGACTTTACGGGGTGTGACGCGTCCAGTGGTTTTTGATACCACGCTAATACCAAATAAAACCAACCCGAATTTACTTGATGTGAATTCGAAAACAGTGATTAACCGTTCAGATTTCGGTATGAAAAAAGCCACAGCTGGTGTAGGTGAAAAGGTCAATATTCATCTGATCGGGCAGTGGAAAGCCTCATAATTTAGCTGTTCATTTATTTGAACGTGGCAGAGCAGTCTAAATTGGAATGGGATAATTTAAATGTTGCTCTGCCTGTTCTAGAATTTTGGGTAAGTTGTTGTAAAGCTGGTAAATGCTGTTTCCAGGGATGCCAATACAGTTTCACATCTGTTCTGCATTCTGGAAGTATTTCTAGCAAAGCGTTTTGTTGAAACCGATCTGCAATCTGATAGTCCGGCACCAGACCATAACCCAGTCCGGCAAAGACTGCTTCTGCAAAAGCAGTCGAAGAAGGAATAGAGTAAGAAGGATAGCTTGGTTGAGAAAGACCGTAATGAGTCAGTCAAGCTTTACCATGCATGTGATCCTGATCATAATCGCAGGAGCCTTACGTAGAGACTCGCGATGGATGCCTTGACCAAACCATCGCTGAAAAAATGCAGGTGTCGCTTCCATTCTATGACGCATAGCACTAATCAGTTGAGCCTGACAGCCTTTCATGGCTTGTTGCTGTGAACTGATATCTTGATGTACTGATTGCGATGGTAATGTGGGGAATTACAGTATCCCTGATCTTTGTGTGAGTGATAAAAAAAATGAGTCTAATTGGGACTCATTTTTTTATATCAAATAGATTTTAAGTTGCTTGGAGTGCTTTTAAATCTTCTAAAACCTGTTCAGCATGACCCGCTGCTTTTACTTTACGGTATTCCTTCACCAGTTTGCCATTATGGAAAATGAAAGTAGAGCGCTCAATGCCCATAACTTTTTTACCATACATGTTCTTTTCTTTAAGCACGTCAAAATGATTGCAGAGTACTTCTTCTTTATCACTGATCAGGTTGATGCTCAGGTTCTGCTTTTCCGTAAAGTTTTGGTGAGCCTTAACTGAATCGCGTGATACTCCCAGAATTGTTGTATTTAGTGCATCAAACTGGTCTTTTAGACAGGAAAAACCAACAGCTTGTGTGGTACAGCCTGGGGTAGAGTCTTTTGGATAAAAATAGATGATTAACCACGCTGCATCTAATTGAGCCAAGTTGATTTCACCAGTCGTAGTAGGGAAAACATGGTCAAGCAAGCCGATCTCAGACATAAAAAAACTCCATTGCTGTTGTAATTTTCACAAAAAAATAAGCCACATTATAGTGGCTTATTTATGCAAAGAATAATCAGAAATTATTTTTTGGCAGCAGCAGCTTTTTGAGCTTGTTCAGTTAAGGTTTTTAACTTACCGGTTAACTGTGGGCCAAAACATGCTTGCAAATCTTTATTTTGCTTTTGTACAAAAGCTAAAGTTGCTGGACTTTTCTTCTGGTTAATGGTGCTTTGAATTTCCCATTTCTGTGCATTGGTTAATTTACCATCTGCTTCAACAGCACAAGTACAATATTTGCTCACTTCAGAACTGGTCAGCTGTTTGCCTTTGCCAGTTTCTTCTTTACAAACATTGATCAGAGCAGCTTTAATATTGGTACTTTTGTAAGCATTTTGCAGTTTGCTGTCATCTGCTTGAGCAGTAGTTGCAAACAGCGCAGCGGCTGAAACTAAAGCTGAAAGAACAATATTTGACTTAAAATTTTTCATAAACTTTACCTTGTTATTACGGTATATAACGTGTCGGATCTTCAACACCTGCATCTGCAAAACCTTGTTTACGCAGACGGCAACTGTCACATGTACCACAAGCACGTCCTTGGTCATCTGCCTGGTAGCAAGATACCGTTTGGCTATAGTCTACGCCATGATCAAGGCCTAAGCGAATGATATTTGCTTTGGATAAATGTAACAGAGGTGTTTCAAATTTGAGCGCCTGACCCTCTACACCGACCTTGGTCGCAAGGTGTGCCATATTGGCAAAGGCTTCAATAAATTCAGGACGACAGTCGGGATAACCTGAATAATCGACGGCATTAATTCCGATCACAATTGCTTCTGCACCAAAAACTTCAGCTGCAGCCAGTGCATAAGACAAGAAAATTGTATTGCGTGCTGGGACATACGTCACAGGAATACCTTCCTGAAGTTGGTCTGGCACATCAATACTGTGATCAGTCAGGGCAGAGCCACCGAGGTTGCCTAAGTCAATATTGATGACACGATGTTCAACACCTGCACGACCAGTCAAAGCTCTTGCTGCATCAAGTTCAGTGGTCGAACGCTGGCCATACATAAAACTTAAAGCAATACATTCGTAGCGTGCCTGCGCCCAGGCTAAACACGTGGTTGAGTCTAATCCGCCAGATAACAATACAATGGCACGAGGGCGCATAGCTAAATCTCCAAAAATATTTGATAAATAATTAACGACCAGTTTCGTCATTCCATAACAGTTTATGTAACTGTAGCTGGAAGCGAACAGGGAGATGGTCTTCTAAAATCCATTGGGCCAGATCACGTGCCAGCTGTGGCATACGCGCCGTACCTTTTTCAACTTCAAAAGCAGGCGAGAACCAGACCGTACTGACTTTTTCATTAAGCTGGTACTGTTCAACCTGCTGTTTGGACCATTCATAATCTTCACGATTACAGATTACGAACTTGATCTGATCGTGCTGGGTTAAGTGGTCGAGATTAGAAAGCAAATTTCGTGCAACTTCACCCGAAGTTGGCGTTTTCAAGTCTAATACTTTTGATACACGAGGGTCTACCTTAGACACATCCAGCGCACCGCTGGTTTCCAAGGAAACTTCACAGCCTGCATCGACCAGGCGCTGCATTAACGGCAAGGCATTCGGCTGCGCCAGTGGTTCACCACCAGTCACGCAGATATAAGGTGTTTTAAAATCAAGTGTGGTTTGAATGATTTCTTCTAAAGATTTACGCTCACCACCTTCGAAAGAATAAGTGGTATCGCAATAGGTACAACGCAGTGGACAACCCGTCAAACGGATAAAGACTGTTGGCAGACCTGCTGTATTGGCTTCACCTTGTAATGAATAAAAGATCTCCGTGATGCGTAAACCCGCAGACGGATCAGAAACAGGGATAGCAGAAGATCGAAGCGTACTCATAACAAAATTAACCAGGGAAGAAAGAACAATGTATAAAAATAAAAATCCCTACGATCATTACTGACCGTAGAGACGAAGAGCGACTAAAGCTCTGAGGAACGTTAAGTTCCTAAAAAGTTAAGACTTAGTCTTCACGTAACAGATCATTCAGGCTAGTTTTCGCACGTGTTTTCGCGTCAACTTTTTTCACAATTACAGCAGCGTACAGGCTGTATTTACCGCATTTAGAAGGAAGACTGCCAGATACAACGACTGAACCAGCAGGTACACGGCCGTAGTGGATTTCGCCAGTTTCACGGTCATAAATCTTGGTAGATTGACCAATGAATACGCCCATAGAAATCACAGAGCCTTCTTCTACGATTACGCCTTCTACGATTTCAGAACGTGCACCGATAAAGCAGTTGTCTTCGATAATGGTCGGGTTTGCTTGAAGTGGCTCAAGAACACCACCAATCCCTACACCACCTGACAGGTGAACATTTTTACCGATTTGCGCACATGAACCTACAGTTGCCCATGTATCAACCATCGTACCTTCATCAACATACGCACCGATGTTCACATAAGAAGGCATCAATACCACATTTTTCGCCTGGTAAGAACCTTTACGTGCTACAGCAGGTGGTACTACACGTACACCAGCAGCTTTGAACTGTTCTTCAGTCCAGTCACCAAATTTAGTATCTACTTTGTCATAGAAGCGAAGATCACATGCTTCCATTGGTTTGTTGTCATTCAGTTTGAAAGACAACAATACAGCTTTTTTAATCCATTGATGAACAACCCATTCACCATCGATTTTTTCAGCTACACGTAAAGAGCCATTGTCCAGGCCAGCAATTACTTCCTCAACTGCTTGACGAACTTCAGCAGGACAATCCGCTGCTGTGAAATTCGCACGGTCTTCAAATGCTTGTTCAATGATTGTTGAAAGCTGAGACATGATCTTCCTTCCAGAAAAAAAATTTCCAAGATTTTACACTATATTGAGCAAAGATTAGATGGAAAACACGACTTATATCAAAATTAATTCTTCAAAATTATGGAGAAAATGGATGTGTCAAGTTTCATTAAAAGATTAATGAAAATTATATTTATATAGCTCATGATTTAATCAATAAGCAAAAAATTTCCAGTAAAAGCATCCAATTAAGGTGACTGTGCAAAAAACCTCATGAAAATCATATAAAAGGCATCAAATGTATCAAAAGTTTACATAAACTCAGCAAAACTTGAATAAAGAGTGGGCAAATTGTGAATTAAGATGCAGGCATAACGAAGAGTAAAAACGTTAAAAATAATTTTTTTTGAGGAGACATAGATGAAAACTTTTGCTAAATATTTTGCGCTGTCTGTACTTGCTGCAGCAACCACTTCTGTCATGGCAGCTGATGAAGTCATTGTAACCGATGAAGGCGTTGCTGAATTCTCTTTCTTCAAACCTGCTGCTGTTCGTGCTGAAGTCGGTACTACTGGTTACGGTGGTGCAATCTCTTGGAGCGCTAACCCATACGTAGGTGTTACTTTAGGTTATAACGGTGGTGATATTTCATGGTCAGACGATTTATCGATTAATGGCAATGAATATGACCTAGATATGGACAATAACCTAACTTATCTGAATGCTGAAATCCGTCCATGGGCAAACTGGTTCTATATGGCTGCTGGTGTGGCATACATCGATAATGAGTACAAATTAGAGCGTCGTCCAGGTACTAATGCTTCTTTTACAGTTGATGGATCTCGTTTTACTAATGATACTGGTGCAGACGTTCGTATCAATGGTGACCTATCTTACAAAAACAACATTGCACCTTATGTAGGTATTGGTTTCTCTCCGGCGATTACTAATCGTTGGGGCATTTTTGGTGAGATCGGTGCATATTATAATGGTAACCCAACAGTAAGTCTTCGAGCTAACCCAGAAGCTTTAGCTACAGTGGGCGCAGGAGATGATGGTCGTTCTTTAGCTAGAGCTCTTGAAGATGAAGAACGCGAAATTCGTAACGATAATGAATACGAATGGCTTCCAGTAGCTAAACTGGGTGTAAGCTTCCGCTTCTAATGATTAGATTCAAGAAAAAACGAGCTTCGGCTCGTTTTTTTATATTTATCAAGTTTAAATTTACTTATGTGTTTAATCTTACTTCAATAAATCAAGCTAAAAGTCCATAAGGTTCTTAATTTTTAAATATTACTCTGAAGCTCACTTATGCCTGTATTTCAAACATACTTAGTTGAAACAAGCATAAAAAGAGGCTAAAAAGCCTCATTTCATCTATTTAGATTTTATAGATTAGTCATCCGGATAAGCTACTTTTTTTAGTGCTCGAATGTCTGCATCTGGAGAGCAAAGCGAGATAAATTCGTAGCCATAACCACGTAATAAATGGCCTTTACGTACAGCAATCCATGTTGTATTTACACCAAAAATATCAGTTTTAATTTGTTTTAATCGATAATCACGTTCTGGGTCGTATGCCACATCGTTGACAATACCGACCCCCATATTCAGCTCTACATAAGTTTTGATTACGTCGGCATCGAGTGCGGACATTACAATATCCACATCAAAACCTGCTTCTTCAAAAGCGGTATCGATTTTAGAGCGGCCTGTAAAACCACCGTGATAAGTGATGATCGGATAATTCGCCAGATCTTCAATACGGATATTATCTTTCTTGGTTAACGGGTGGTTTTGAGGTGTGATAATGCTGTGCTGCCAGTTATAGTACGGCACACTGGCCAGGTTATCTTCAGTAGTTAAGGCTTCAGTCGCAATCCCGAGGTCTGCTTCACCTTGTAGCAGCATTTCGGTAATTTCAACCGGACTGGCCTGTTGTAGAATCAGATGAACTTTTGGAAATTCTTTTTTGAACTGATTTACGATCGGCGGTAATACATAACGTGCCTGGGTATGCGTTGTCGCAATGGTCAATGTCCCTTCATCAACCTTGTTAAAGTCATCTGCCAGACGTTTGATATTGTCAGCATCGACCAGCATGCGCTCCACAATTCCGAGCAGTGCCTGACCTGGTTCAGTCAGACCGAGTAGACGCTTACCTTTACGGATGAACAACTGTACACCAAGTTCATCTTCCAGGTCTTTAATATGCTTACTCACACCCGATTGTGAGGTATACAGTGCTGCAGAAGCTTCAGTTAAATTAAATTTTTGACGAACAGTTTCTCGAATAATTCTTAATTGTTGGAAATTCATTTTCTATATACCCTATAAGCGGATGGGGCTGAAATGGCCCCATCTGAATGTTTCTTAAGCAACCTGATTTGCAAATAAATGCAGGTTAAGTGGACTTAACCATACGGTCTGATTTGGTCGGAATTGATGCGCTCGCGCTTCTTCAGGCGTCAGTGAAATTTCAATCAGGTTACCCTGACGGTCATTCAGTTCTGCAACGACTTTACCGGCAATCCATAATTCACGAATGAAAGTCGCCTGAATTGCATTCTCTTGTGGCTGAGCGTAGATACGTAGTTCATCAGGACGGGCAAATACAATGACATCACCTTGTGGATGCTGTTGTGCCGCAGCAAATTGGATGCGATCTTCACCCAATTGAATGATGCCGCCATTATTATGACCTTCGAAACGGTTGGCTTGACCCAAGAAGTCGAACACGAATGGCGTTTTCGGGGTTTCATATACTTCACGTGGTGAACCAATCTGTTCGACATTCCCTTTGTTCATCACCACAATTTGATCTGCAACTTCCAGTGCTTCTTCTTGGTCGTGCGTCACGAAGATAGAAGTGATATGCAGCTCATCATGCAGGGTACGTAACCAGCGACGCAGTTCTTTACGCACTTTGGCATCTAGCGCACCAAAAGGTTCATCTAGTAATAGTACGCGTGGTTCAACCGCTAGGGCACGCGCAAGCGCAATACGCTGACGCTGACCACCAGACAATTGAGCAGGGTAGCGATCTGCCAGAAAGCCCAGTTGAACCAGATCCAATAAACGGGTAACACGTTTCTTGATTTCAGTCTCTGATGGACGGGTTGAACGTGGGCGAACACGTAAACCAAATGCCACGTTGTCATACACTGTCATATGACGGAACAGCGCATAGTGCTGGAAGACAAAGCCGACTTCACGTTCACGCACATGGACGTTGGTTGCATCCTGACCTTCCAGAATGACCTGCCCCCCATCTGCAGATTCAAGACCAGCGATAATACGCAGCAGGGTGGTTTTACCACAGCCTGAAGGACCCAAAAGAGCTACTAACTGGCCATCCGGGAAATCCAGGGAAATATTATTCAGTGCATGGAATGCACCAAAGTGTTTTTCAATATTTTTAACTTGAATACTCATGTGGGCATTCCTTAAGAAACTGTTAAATCGTCATTACGTTTGTTTTGTTTTTCCTGGCGCATTTCTACCCAGGTTTTAAGCACCAGGGTCACAATTGCGAGGAGAGCCAGGAGCGAAGACACAGCAAACGCAGCACTAAAGGTATATTCGTTATAGAGAATTTCGACATGTAGCGGCAAAGTATTGGTTTCACCGCGGATATGACCGGATACTACCGATACCGCGCCGAACTCACCCATGGCACGTGCATTACATAGAATCACACCATAGATTAGACCCCATTTAATATTTGGCAGGGTCACTTTCCAGAAGGTTTTCCAGCCTGATGCACCGAGTACAATTGCAGCTTCTTCCTCTTCAGTGCCTTGAGCTTCCATTAAAGGAATCAATTCACGCGCTACGAAAGGTACCGTAATAAAGATGGTGGCCAAAACAATTGCGGGTACGGCATACAGGATCTTAATGTCATTATCCATTAACCAGCTGCCCATCCAGCCTTGGGTACCGAAAATCAGCACTAGCATCATACCGGCGATGACCGGTGATACCGAGAAGGGTATATCGATAATCGTGGTCAGAATGGACTTGCCCGGGAAGTTAAACTTCGCCACTGACCAGGCAGCAGCCACACCAAATACCACGTTTAATGGTACTGCAATTGCAGCAGTTAATAGCGTTAGTTTTACCGCAGATAATGTGTCTGGATGAACCAGTGCCTGAGTATATACCCCGACGCCTTGCTTGAATGCTTCAACAAAGACCAATACCAGCGGCAGAATCAGGCAGCTTAAAAAGAAGATCAGCGCAATTGTGAGCAGGGTATAACGTACCCATTTTGGCTCGCGAGTTGCATCACGGGATTGCAGCTTTTCAGCAAGTGCATTGCTGTTAGTATTTAAACTCATCGTGCAGTTCTCCCTGTGCGACGGCTAGCCCAAGCTTGTAACAAGTTAATCAGGAACAGCATCACAAATGAAATCAATAGCATCACGACAGCAATCGTGGTTGCACCCGCATAGTCATATTCTTCCAGACGCGAGATAATCATCAGCGGAGCAATTTCCGTTTTAAACGGCTGGTTACCGGCAATAAAGATGACCGAACCGTATTCACCCACGCCACGTGCAAATGCCAGGGCAAAGCCTGTAATCAATGCGGGTAACAGAATCGGGAAAATAATTTTGGTCACGATTTGGAAGCGGTTTGCCCCGAGCGCAGAAGCAGCTTCCTCAAGTTCAGTTTCCAGATCAGATAGTACCGGCTGAACCGTACGCACCACAAAAGGAATGCCAATAAAGATCAGCGCCAGCGTAATACCTATTGGGGTATAAGCCACTTGAATACCTATTGGTTCCAGATACTGAC
The DNA here is from genome assembly GCF_001866125.1 of Acinetobacter sp. LCT-H3. Lineage (NCBI taxonomy): Bacteria > Pseudomonadati > Pseudomonadota > Gammaproteobacteria > Moraxellales > Moraxellaceae > Acinetobacter > Acinetobacter sp. LCT-H3. The sequence goes on from NZ_MODX01000007.1 coordinate 89,612, forward strand.
CGATCCAGCCTGTAGGTGCATACAGTGAAGTTAATGCAATACCGGCTACGGCAGTCGGCAGGGCAAATGGTAAATCCACTAGAGCATCAATAATACGTTTACCTGGGAAGCTATAACGTACCAGACACCAAGCCAGTAACAGACCAAAAACAACATTGATCAGGGCTGCGATAATGGCGGCACTAAAACTCAACTGAAGTGATTTGAGAATACGTTCAGAGCTCAGGATTTCCCATAAGCCATCCCAGCCAATGCCAAGCGATTTAATAAATACGGCAGACAGCGGAATAAGAACGATTAATGACAAATACGCTAGGGTAAAGCCTAGAGATAGACCAAATCCTGGCAGCACTCGGGATCGCTGCGACATGATTACTCCTCAAAAGAGAGAATGCTGATTGAAGACAACCAGCGAATATTAAAAATGAAATTTGCGACAAGCATAATTTGCAACATCTAAAATGCAAATTTAAAAAAATACTTGCCTTCATCAGTATTGCTGATATGTTGCATCGGCATCTCTGAATTCAGGTATTGTTTAATTTCAGGGAAGGGGCCAAAGCCCGAAGCAACATTGACATGACCGACGGCGCCCAGATTAACCGGCTGAATTTTCCAGGATTTGGCAAAAGCATGTGCATCTTCAAAACTCAGCCAGGGATCATTTTCACTGATCAGCATGATGGTCGGGACCAGAAGCTTGAGCTGATGGAAATAAGCGCTGTAATCTGTTTGACTATCACGTGCAAAGCCATTTTCACTAAAACGGGCTGGGTTGGCCGGAGCCACCAGAACCAGTTTTTTAATTTTTCGACAAAGTTCTGGATGCTGGTCAAGTGCTGCAAGACTGGTCAGGCAGCCAAAGCTGTGCGCTACGATTTCAATATCATCTTCAATTTGCTGTACAGATTTGACAAACTGCGCTACCCAGCTACTCAGTACCGGATGATTCCAGTTTTGCTGTTGAACACGGGAGCATTGCATCAGACCACGTTGCAACCAGGATTGCCAGTGATCATGTTCACTGCCACCTACACCTGGAACAATGAGGGTATGTATCATGCGAATGCTCCTTATCTGTTCAATGCAAAACTTATTTTGCTGTATTGGCTTTTACGATTTGATCGAAAATGCCGCCATTTTCAAAGTGAGCTTTTTGCACTTTGTCCCAACCACCAAATTCCTGATCAATCGTCACCAGTTTTAATGGCTTGAAGACCTGACTGTACTTTGCCAGTACTTTTTCATTACGTGGACGGTAGAAGTTACGTGCTGAAATTTCTTGACCTAGTGGTGAGTAGAGGAAGTTCAGGTAACCTTGTGCCAGGTATTTGTTGCCTTTTTTCGCTACTGTTTTTTCTACGATCGCAACTGGTGGCTCAGCCAGAATAGACAGAGAAGGTGTGATGATTTCAAACTTGCCGGGTTGTTCACGAAGTGCCAGATGCGCTTCATTTTCCCAAGCCAGCAGTACATCACCAATGCCGCGTTCAGCAAATGTCGTTGTTGAACCACGTGCACCTGAATCTAGAACTTTGGTCTGCTTATAGATTTTGCGAACAAATTCTTGTGCTTTGGCATTATTACCGCCTGGTAGGTGTTTTGCATAAGCCCACGCTGCCAGATAATTCCAACGCGCCCCACCAGAGGTTTTTGGATTTGGTGTAATGATTGCGACATTAGGTTTAACCAGATCGCCCCAGTCTTTAATATTCTTTGGATTGCCTTTACGCACCAGGAATACGATGGTTGATGTATAAGGTGTAGAGTTGTGAGGCAATTTTTTTTGCCAATCCGCAGGGAGTAATTTGGCTTTTTCTGCAATAACGTCGATATCAGCAGCCAGTGCTAATGTCACTACATCAGCTTCCAGACCATCAATCACAGCACGTGCCTGTTTACCAGAACCACCATGTGACTGTTTAAAGTTAATAGTTTGGCCCGTACGGCTTTTCCAGTATTTGCCAAATTCTTTGTTGACGTCTTCATAGAGTTCACGCGTCGGATCATAAGAGACATTCAGAAAATCCCGCGCTGCTGCACCAAAAGAAGTTGCTGAAACAACAGCAGCCAAAATCCCAATTTTTAATTTTGTTGTAATGCTCATGTGAACCTCAAACTCTTACACGTTTTGTAACATGAGTGAAGAATAAACTTATTCTTTATGCATAAAAAATAATTAAAAACGAATTTTATATGAAAATAAAAGATAAGTAGATAAGTACGTATCTGAAACAAAAATGACCTTATTAAATAAGGCCATTAACGCTGCATTTATAAGACTTTATTTTGCACTGTTTGCTTTTACGATGTGGTCAAAGATACCGCCATTGTCAAAGTGTTGCTTCTGAACCTTAGTCCAGCCTCCAAATTCTTTATCAATCGTAACCAGTTTTAGTGATTTAAATACATGACCGTATTGCTTTAACACGGCTGCATTACGAGGACGATAGAAGTTCTTTGCTGCAACTGCTTGGCCAGCAGGTGAGTACAGATAGTTGAGGTAGGCTTTAGCCAGATTTTCATTACCATCTTTCTTGGCATTCTTTTCTACAATTGCCACAGGTGGTTCAGCCAGAATAGACAGAGAAGGCGTGATGATTTCAAACTTGCCGGGTTGTTCACGAAGTGCCAGCTGTGCTTCATTTTCCCAAGCCAGCAGTACATCACCAATGCCGCGTTCAGCAAATGTCGTTGTTGCACCACGCGCACCAGAATCCAGTACTTTGGTCTGTTTATAAATCTGGCGAACGAATTCTTGTGCCTTGGCATCATTACCCCCTGGCTGGTGTTTTGCCCATGCCCAAGCTGCCAGGTAGTTCCAGCGCGCGCCACCAGAAGTCTTCGGGTTTGGCGTAATTATATCTATACCCGGTTTAACTAGGTCGCCCCAGTCCTTAATGCCTTTCGGATTGCCTTTTTTGACTAAGAAAACAATTGTTGAGGTATATGGTGTCGAGTTTTGCGGGAATTTCTTCTGCCAGTCTGCCGGTAATAGGCCACGTTTAGCAATTTCATCAATATCTGCTGCCAGAGCCAGTGTAACGACATCTGCATCCAGACCATCAATCACGGCACGTGCCTGTTTGCCTGAACCGCCATGTGATTGTTTAAAATTAATATCTTGGCCAGTAGATTTTTTCCAGTAAGCACTGAATTCTTTGTTAAAGTTGTCGTACAATTCGCGAGTTGGGTCATAGGATACATTTAAAAAATCCTTTGCAGACACACTAAATGCAGTCGCTGAAATCAGTGCTGCAAGTACCCCAATTTTTAATTTACGGACGTTCATATTTGCCTCAAGTGTTCTTGGTTTTTGTTGGATGGGGCAAGAATAGCTGGAGTTTTTTTACATAAAAAATAATTAAAAAAGAATTTTATGTGAGTAAAACAGATATGTGGATGCAGTATAGCTTTGTATGCTGTGACATCGACCTGAGAGGTGGGAAATCATGCTGTGTTTTAAAAATGCACAACAAGTCAATCAGATAGATTTGCTTGATCGCGCCTTTCATTATGGCGATGGCTGCTTTACTACAGCCCGGATTCGCAATAACCGTATTGAACTGCAGGAACGGCATTTATCACGCCTGCATATAAGCAGTCAGAAAATGCAGCTACAAGCGGACTTAAACCTGATTGATGCAACCTTAGAGCAATTACGTGAATTAACTTCTAGCTTAAACGGCACCTTGAAAATTATTCTGAGTCGGGGCATTGGCCAGCGCGGCTATAGCTTGCCAGACCATCCAGCAGATGTTTGGCTGTATTACTATCCGCAAATGCTTCATGAGCATCACTTTGAGCAGATTGAAAGTGGTGTCTTAAATACTGCCCTTGGTCTGTGTATGCCGCAATTAGTTGGGTTAAAAACACTGAATCGTTTAGAGCAGGTCATGCTCAAACAGGAAGCAGATCAGCAGGGTTGGAGTGAAGCACTGGTTTGTGATGTGCAGGGTGAAATTGTTGAAGGGGTGAGCAGTAATTGTTTTTTAAGGATAAACAACACGTGGATTACTCCGGAACTTCGCTATAATGGCGTTACCGGGGTAATGCGTGCCGAGATTCTGGAACGTATGTTGCAGCAAGGCATTATTTGTGAACAGCGCAGTCTGGATTTGAATGAAATTTCTTCTATTCAGAGTCTATTCTTCTGCAATGCACTGAGCCCTATGAAAATTGTTACTCAATTTGAACAAAAAACACTGGATACAGAAGTCTGTATTGAGTTATTTCATCGTCTTCATTTACATCAGATCATTTAAAATATGTCCGCCAGCAAATCCACACGAAAAAAGAAAAATAAAGCGAAATCAGCTTTTCCACTTAAAGGTGTATTGGTCGTTGTCCTGGGTCTTGTATTGATCTTGGCCGTGATTCTCAAAAGCAGCCTGTTTAGAGATTATCCGGTTGAAGGTAAAAAACAGATGCTGGCGATCAGTGCTGGGGATACCTATTCTGGCTTTATTGATCGTCTGGTGAAAGAAGGTCATGTCAGCTTTCCGATCCTTTTGAAAGTTTATCAGCGTTTTATCATTCATGACACGATGAAAGCAGGTGTTTATGAAGTACGCGAAGGCATGAGTATCCGTCAGGTGCTGGAAATGATTTCCAATTCGGAAAATGCCCAGATGAACCGTATTCTGGTAATTGAAGGTACCACTTTCAAACAGCTGATCGATACTTTAAAGAAAGATGATTTAGTCACGAAAGAAGTAGTAAATCTGCCAACTGATCAATTGTTGAAAGAGTTAAATATTCCGTTTGATCATCCTGAGGGTTTATTTGCACCGAATACCTATTTCTTTGCCAAAGGTGAAACCGACCGTAAGATTCTGACAGATTTGTATCGTCATCAGATGCAGTCTTTAGATGAGGCTTGGAAAAACCGTGCCAGCGATTTGCCTTATCAGAATAAATACGAAGCACTGATTATGGCCTCGATTATTGAAAAAGAAACCAGTCTGGATAGTGAACTGGAGCAGGTGTCTGGTGTATTTGTACGCCGTCTGAAAATGGGGATGCGCTTGCAAACTGACCCAACCGTAATTTATGGCATGGGAGATAAATATCAAGGCAATATTACCCGTCAGGATCTGCGTACACCGACAGCATATAACACCTATACCATTTCAGGCTTGCCGCCAACACCAATTGCCCTGCCGAGCAAAAAAGCGATTGAAGCAGCGATGCATCCAGATAATTCACAAAATATTTATTTTGTTGCAACGGGTAATGGTGGGCATAAGTTCAGCACGAATCTACAAGATCACAATAGAGCAGTGCAGGAATATCTCACTGTTTTACGTTCAAAAAATTAAGGAGTGAGCATGTTTATCAGCTTTGAAGGCACTGAAGGTGTAGGGAAAACCACGCTCATTCGTCGTATCTATGATGATTTTGTTGCACAGGGCAAAGAAGTGGTGTTGACCCGTGAACCGGGTGGCACGCCAATGGCTGAACAAATCCGTTCACTGTTGCTGGCGGTGAATCATGAAGAAGCCATGTGTAATGACACTGAGCTGTTATTGATGTATGCCGCACGAGCACAGCATCTAGCACAGGTTATTCTGCCTGCGCTTGAGGCAGGTAAGATAGTCTTATGTGACCGTTTTACTGATGCCAGTTTTGCCTATCAATGTGCAGGGCGTGGACTCAGTGAAGCCAAGCTGAATTTACTGAATGATAATTTCGTGGCACGTATGCCAGATGTCACTTTCTGGCTGGATGCGCCAATTGAACTCGGCATGAACCGTGCCCGTGAACGTGGTGCGTTGGATCGTTTTGAACAGGAGAAAGTTTCTTTCTTTGAGAAAGTAAGAAGCGGTTATGAAACTTTGTGGCAGCGTCATCCGCAACGTATGAAGCGTCTCGATGCGACTCAAGCTCCAGAGCAGGTTTTTGCTCAAGCCATGGCAGAATTACAGGTGGTCTGAGCAGTCAGATTAAAACCAATTCAATTCTTTAAAAATCTTCTATATTGTTTTTAATACGGAAGATTTTTTATGAAAAGTACATTTGAACAGATTCAGCAGTTTTTAGAAGTAGAATTTCCGCAAAGCCTTGAGTATTGTGAGGTCATTAATGTACAGCTTCAAAACTCAACTGTCCGTTACCGTGTGAGTGATAGTCAGTTGCGTCCAGGTGGTACGATTTCTGGGCCAACCATAATGACGATCGCGGACTTTGGTTTGTATATCGCGATTTTAGGAGAAATTGGTCTGATAGGGTTGGCTGTCACCACCAATATCAATATTAATTTTTTGCGTAAGCCGGATGGACAGCGTGATCTGATTGGAAAATGTCGCCTGATAAAAGTTGGAAAAGCGCTTATTGTCGGGGAAGTTTGGGTCTATTCAGAAGGTATGGAAGAACCTGTTGCACATGTCACCGGAACTTATTCGATTCCGCCTAAATCAGTATCTTAATCACATAAAATAAAAGAACTATATTTTTTTCATAATGATAAAAATAAATAAATTCAATTAGTTGTGATTTAATTATTATTTATATAGCTGATTTGGGAGTGCTGATACAAAGCTGGTTCTGCGCAAATAATGAGGCACAATTTACGTGAAGATTGAAAGAGGCAATGGCAACCGCAGATCATGAAATGGACAGTTATTTCAGCAGAAGCTGCATCCATTTGCGGAAAAAACTGCTAGAGAGACTTAATGAGCATTATTCACATCAGACTGCACGCCGTAGTTGTGCTTATACTCAAGTGATGGGTTCAGATTTATCTAAAAATCTTGAAAGCTGCAATCTAGATATATAGCAAATAAAAAAACCGGATCATGAGATCCGGTTTTTTACACTTAAGTTTTTAAACTTCTGCTGCATTCACTAATGGCTGTTTCACTTCAAAACTTGGTGGAATCAGTACAGTTTTGCGTAACTCAGGTAACTGTTCCGGATAGTCCAGGGTATAGTGCAGACCACGGGATTCTTTACGTTGCATAGCACAGCGCACAATCATCTCCGATACCAGCACCAGATTACGCAGTTCTATCAGGTTTTTGCTGACCTGATAATCCTGATAATACTCGGTAATTTCTTTTTTCAGCATTTCAATCCGGTGCAGGGCACGTTCCAGACGCTTGGTGGTACGGACAATGCCTACATAGTTCCACATGGTCTGACGCAGCTCATCCCAGTTTTGCAGAATCACTACATCTTCATCCGGATTAGTTACCTGTGAATCATCCCAGGCTGGGACTTCAGGTATGGATTGGTTCGCTTTAAAATTTTCCTGAATATGCTTGGCTGCACTCATGCCATACACAAAGCATTCCAGCAGTGAATTACTGGCCATACGATTCGCGCCATGCAGGCCGGTATATGAAGTCTCGCCAATAGCATATAAACCAGCAATATCAGTTTGACTATTCTCGTCAACCACCACACCGCCACAGGTATAGTGCGCTGCGGGTACGACTGGAATCATTTCCTTGGTAATATCAATTCCCAGCTCTAATAGGCGTGCATACAGCGTCGGGAAGTGCTCTTTAATAAAGTCTTCATCTTTATGGGTAATGTCCAGCCAGACATGACGAATCCCCAGGCGTTTAATTTCATAGTCAATGGCACGCGCCACGATGTCACGCGGTGCCAATTCAGCACGTTCATCAAAACGCAGCATGAAACGTTCACCATCCGGTAGGCGTAAGTATGCCCCTTCACCACGCATGGCTTCAGTAATCAGGAATGAACGCGCTTGCGGGTGGTATAAACAGGTTGGATGAAACTGGTTGAACTCCATATTGGCGACACGGCAGCCGGCGCGGTAAGCCATTGCAATACCGTCACCAGTGGCAATATCTGGATTAGATGTATAAAGATAAGCCTTCATTGCACCACCACAGGCTAGGGCAGTAAATGGTGCCAGGAAAGTATGTACCTGTTCGGTGTGTTCACCCAATGCATACAGGCCGAGTGCCCGGTTTTCACCTGCATGACCAAGCTTTTTGGAGCAGATCAGATCAATCGCAATATAATTTTCAAAGATATGAATATTCTGCTTTTCTTGAGCGCGCTGTACCAAAGTAGTGGAAATTGCACGTCCTGTAGCATCTGCTGCGTGAATAATACGGCGCTGAGAATGGCCCCCTTCACGAGTCAAATGCAGTTGTTCCTGTTCATCTAGTGTGAACTGCACGCCATGCTTAAGCAGGAAATCGACTGAAGGCTTGCCCCCTTCAACGGTCTGCTTGACTGCATCCATTTCACACAATTGTGCCCCGGCAATCATAGTGTCATCGATATGCTGCTCGAGAGAATCCATTTCATCAAGTACAGCTGCCACACCCCCCTGGGCATAAAATGTACTCGCATCCGTAAGCGTTGATTTGGCTAAAACTGCAATATTAAAATGTTCTGGTAAAGATAAGGCTAAACTTAAGCCGGCGCCGCCGCTGCCCACAATAATCACATCAAAATGATGTGTCGTGTGTAAATTAGACATGACTATTCAGCTAACTGAAAAAAAGTCCGGCTATCACAGCGCTTTTTTGTACAAAAGGCAAGCGTTTATCTACCCATAAATTTATGAAAAAAAGTAATGAAAGCTGAAACTTAAGTCTTTAAAAATGGCATAATATCAGCAAGTAGAATAAGAACATTTCGTTACTTAAATTTTGTATAGATTATGATAAAACTAATTTAAATAGGTTTATCAGTCATTTGAGTGAATAAATATATGAAAATCTTGGATGTTAAACACGGAATATTTGCGGCAACATTAACAATGACGGCATTGCAGGCGGGGGCAGCCACTCCAGTTGATTTTTCAAATCTGGTTGCACAAGTCAGTCCGGCAGTGGTGAGTGTCAATGTTGTTAAAAAAATGTCCGAAGAAGAGCTATTACAACAACAAATTCCAGATATTTTACGCCGTTTCTTTGGTAATCAGGTCATTATTCCTCAGCCACGTGCACCTCAAGAAAAAACAGGGTATGGCAGCGCCTTCTTTATCAGTAAAGACGGCTATTTGCTGACTAATCACCATGTGATTGAAAATGCATCCAAGGTGACCATTACCTTAAATGACCGTCGTGAAATTGATGCAACAGTTGTAGGTAGCGATGAACGTACTGACGTGGCTTTACTGAAGGTCAATGGTGCAGGTTTCCCGGAATTACGCACGGGAGATGTCGGGCGTTTACGTGTCGGTGAGCCTGTACTCGCCATCGGTTCACCATTTGGTTTTGACTATTCGGCTTCTGCCGGAATTGTCAGCGCCAAGATGCGTAATATGATGGGTGAAACTGCAGTGCCATTCATTCAGACTGACGTAGCTTTAAACCCGGGGAATTCTGGTGGGCCGCTGTTTAACCAGCAGGGTGAAGTAGTCGGGGTGAATTCACGTATCTTTAGTGGAACTGGCGGTTATATGGGCTTGTCATTCTCCATTCCCATTGATGTCGCAATGGAAGTGGCTGACCAGTTGAAACGCAATGGTAAAGTTACCCGTTCTTATCTGGGCGTAAGCTTGCAGGATATTGACCGTAATCTGGCAGAATCTTATAAGCTGTCTAAGCCGGAAGGCTCATTGGTAACCCAGATTGCACCCAACTCGCCAGCGGCCAAAGCAGGCTTACAGGCTGGAGATGTCATTCTTAAATATAACGGGACTGGTATTTCTCGTACCAGTGAATTGTTGAATTACTTAAACCGTTCTGCACCAAAACAGCAGATCCAGTTAGAAGTATTGCGTGATGACAAACGCCGTAATATCAATGCCACTTTAAGTGCAGCACCGGACGATACCCCAGCGAATGCCAGCAATCAGGCGCAACCAAACAAAGGACCAGTCATCGGGGTCACTATTCGTAACCTGACACCAAATGAAATGAGTAGTTTAGACATCAAAGGTGGTGTAGTGATTCAGGATGTGCGTCCAGGTGGAGTTGCGGCACAGGCACGTATCATGCCGAATGATGTAGTGACCAATATTAATGGCAAGACTGTTCTGAACAGCAACCAGTTTGTAGAAACTGTATCTGAATTAAACAAAGGCAGCGTCGCGCGGGTAACACTTATCCGTCAAGGACAGCGAGTAATCGTGGGCATGCGAGTCTCATAGACACATCATTGGTTGGTAAAAACCGTCTGAACTCAGGCGGTTTTTTTAATATTTGGCAATTTACCCTGCAAATAAAATCTGTAGACTCTAAGTCGCTATATGATCTAAAGGATAAGAAACGCGTGAAGGGTATTTTTGACCTGAAGTTAACAGTAAAACCAGAACATATTGATATCTTGGGGCATGTAAATAATGTGGTCTATGTGCAGTGGATGCAGGATGTTGCAACCGCGCATATTGAACAGATCGGTTTGGGTCTAGAGCAGTACCTGGAACTAAAGCATGCCATGGTCGCAGTCGAGCATCATGTGCAATATCGCAAGGCAGCATTTGAAGGTGATGAGCTGATTTTGCGTACTTGGTTAAATGATATCAATGCACTCTATTCATTCCGCCAATATGCCTTCTATCGCCCGGCAGATCAGAGTCTACTATTTACAGGGAGTACGCAATGGGCCTGTGTGGAAATTGCCACTGGTCGTCCGAAGCGGATGTCACCAACATTTACCCAAGCGTATCAACCCTTATTAGCAGATATCAATCCTTTGGATTTTAGTCAGTTGTATCTGGCAGATTAAATATCAGTAATGAAGCAGACTTAAATGTGGTTGTATGTATTTAATGACAATCGCTCTGATATTGCCAAAACTTGGTTAGAGCGATTTCATGGCAAACAAATTAGTGGAATGAGCGACGAAAATATAATTCTTTTTCTGTAACTGCATTCTGCTATAATCCTCGGCAATTTCTATTCGGCTTTTGTTGTGCAATCCTTTTATATTGCATGGCGCGTTTTTTCTCAAGGTAGCCCATGGCGCAAGCTAAAAAATCTGTTGATATTAAAAACATTCGTAACTTCTCGATTATTGCGCATATTGACCACGGTAAATCGACCCTGGCGGATCGATTCATTCAAACCTGTGGTGGTTTGCAGGATCGTGAAATGCAGGCTCAGGTTCTCGATTCTATGGAACTTGAACGCGAACGTGGGATTACCATTAAAGCGGCATCGGTGACCTTGTACTACACACACCCGAATGGTCAGGAATATCAGCTAAACTTCATTGATACTCCGGGACACGTAGACTTCTCTTATGAAGTATCGCGTTCGCTTGCTGCGTGTGAAGGTGCATTGCTGGTTGTAGATGCAGCACAGGGTGTAGAAGCACAGTCTGTTGCAAACTGCTATACCGCAATTGAGCAAGGTCTGGAAGTATTGCCAGTTCTGAACAAGATTGATTTGCCGCAGGCTGAACCTGAGCGTGTAATTCAGGAAATTGAAGATATTATTGGTATTGAGGCCACTGAAGCGCCGACCTGTTCTGCAAAAACGGGCCTGGGTATTGAAGGTGTGCTGGAAACTCTGGTGAATGTGATTCCTGCGCCAACAGGTGACCGTGATGCACCGCTGCAAGCGTTGATTATCGACTCATGGTTCGATAACTACCTGGGCGTTGTGTCTTTAGTTCGTGTGAAACAGGGTCGTGTGCGTAAAGGCGACAAGATGTTGATGAAATCAATTGGTCAGACGCACATCATTACTTCAGTAGGTATCTTCAATCCAAAGCATACCGAAACCGATATGCTTGAAGCGGGTGAAGTAGGTTTTGTGATTGCGGGCATTAAAGACATCTTTGGTGCGCCAGTTGGTGATACGATCACACTTGCCTCTACTCCAGATGTTGAAGTGTTGCCAGGTTTCAAGAAAGTAAAACCTCAGGTTTATGCAGGTCTGTTCCCGATTGATGCCAGTGACTTTGAACCTTTCCGTGAAGCGCTGCAAAAATTACAGATTAACGACTCTGCCTTGTTCTTTGAACCTGAAAGTTCAGATGCACTTGGTTTTGGTTTCCGTTGTGGCTTCTTGGGTATGCTGCATATGGAGATCGTACAGGAGCGTTTAGAACGTGAATACGATCTGGATCTGATTTCATCTGCACCGACTGTAATTTATGAAGCGGTGATGAAAAATGGCCAAACGATCTATGTCGACAGTCCATCAAAAATGCCAGACGGTTCAACAGTAGAAGACCTGCGTGAACCGATTGCAGAATGTCATATCTTAGTACCACAAGAATATTTGGGTAATGTGATGACCTTGTGTGTTGAGCGCCGTGGCGTGCAAAAAGACATGAAGTTCATGAGTAATCAGGTATCCATTACCTTTGAAATTCCGATGGCTGAAGTGGTCATGGATTTCTTCGACAAACTGAAGTCTTGCTCACGCGGTTTTGCCTCACTGGACTATAACTTTGTGCGCTTTGAAAGTTCATCATTGGTTAAAGTTGATGTCCTGATCAATGGTGACAAAGTGGATGCCTTGGCAATGATCTGTCACCGTCAGGATGCACGTCACCGTGGTATTGCCCTGGTTGAAAAAATGAAAGACCTGATTCCACGTCAAATGTTTGATGTCGCGATTCAGGCAGCCATTGGTGCACAAATTATTGCCCGTTCTACTGTAAAAGCGATGCGTAAAAACGTATTGGCAAAGTGTTATGGTGGTGACGTGTCACGTAAGAAAAAACTTCTGTCTAAACAGAAAGAAGGTAAGAAACGTATGAAGCAGGTGGGTAGCGTAGAAATCCCACAAGAAGCGTTCTTAGCCGTATTAAAAGTCGAACGCTAAAATAATAAGGATATAAGCCCATGGATTTTGATTTTAATTTAATTCTTGTTCCTGCCACGCTGTTTTTTATTGCAATATGGCTGCTTGATAAGTTTGTTCTGAAACAGCGACAGACCAAAGGCAAGGGCAATGAAAATTTTATCATTACCTGGGCTTATGACTTCTGGCCAGTGCTGACCGTTGTGCTGGTTCTGCGTTCATTCTTGTACGAGCCTTTTAATATTCCATCTGATTCCATGGTGCCCACCCTGGAAACAGGTGACTTCATTCTGGTCAATAAATTCGATTATGGTGTGCGTCTGCCCATCATCAATAGCAAAATTATTGATACTGGAAGTCCAGAACGTGGTGAAGTAGCGGTATTCCGTTATCCACCACAACCTGGCATTAGCTATATCAAACGTATTGTAGGTTTGCCGGGTGATCATATCGTTTATGATCATGGTCAATTGATTATTAATGGTGAAAAAGTCACTAAAGTTCCTGTTGAATTTAGCCGTGAAAAAGACCGTTTAGATACGCCTGAATCAATTTATCACAAAGAGACTTTAGGTAAGCATACCTTTACCATGCGTGAGCTTGAAGGGGTAAATGTGGCGCGTCAGGCACCATTTATCAACTTTGTGGAAAATGGTAAATATTCAGGTGAAAATGGTTTATATTGGGAAGTAAAAGTACCAGAAGGTCAGTACTTTGCGATGGGGGATAATCGTGATCAAAGTGCTGACAGTCGCTTCTGGGGATTTGTTCCGGAAGAAAATTTAACCGGTCGCGCATTCTATGTATGGATGCATAAAGAATCAGGTTTTAAATTACCTTCGTTTAGCCGAAACGGAACAATTGACTAATTTATTGTTTCAATTGGGAAAATAAAAATGAGACATCAACAAGGTGCATCGTATATTGCAATATTGTTTGCAATTATGGGGTTTGCTTTTCTGGCAAAAATCGCAATTGCGGTATGGGGACCGTATTTCGATGATCGCCTAGTAGATAGCCAGATTGAGGAGGTACTAAAAACAGCTCCTGCAAATATCACGCCGGAGAAATTTAATTCGGAACTGTCTAAGCGTTTAGAGATGAATAATATTCGCGATTTTGACATTAAGCAGAATGTTATTCTCGACAATGCGCAAGCGATGGTCGTAAGAAAGAATTATGAAGTTCGCAAGAATTTTCTAATGAATATCGATTTAGTGATGAAGTTTGAGAAAGAGTTTGATCAAAGCACAGTCAAAGCTAAATGATGAACGTCTTGCCAAGCGGATCGGCTATCAGTTTAAACAGGCTGATTTGCTGAAACTGGCATTGACCCATCGTTCAGTCAGTCATAAACACAACTACGAGCGCCTGGAATTTCTGGGCGATTCGCTTTTAGGGATGATCATTGCCAATTATCTCTTCACTGCTTATCCACACGAAAATGAAGGCCGTTTAACGCGTATGCGTGCGACTCTGGTTCGTCAGGAAGCATTAGGAAAAATCGCCAATGATTTAAAGCTGAGCCAGAATTTAATTCTCAGTACCGGTGAATTGAAATCTGGCGGTCATCATCGTGAGTCTATACTGGCAGATACGGTAGAAGCCATTATTGGTGCGATCTATGTCGATTGCGGTGATCTCACCGTGTTAGAGCCGATTGTGTTAAAATGGTACGAACCGTATTTAGACCATATTGAGCCGACCGATCAGCTTAAAGACCCTAAATCTCGCTTACAAGAGTATTTACAAGCACGTAAGAAACCTCTCCCAGTTTACGAGGTTGTAGATATTCAAGGTGATGCCCCAAACCAGCATTTCAAAGTGGAGTGCCGGATTGAGGACTTACCTATCCTGATCGGCGAGGGTTCAAGTCGCCGTTTCGCTGAACAAGCAGTTGCAGCGGAAATTTTAAAACTATTGGAGCATAAGTCTTAATGACTACTCATTCCGATCACATCGATGCTGATCACGAGTCGCAAAGCGACAGCAATGACTTAATTAGTCAATTTTTTAGCGAACAAGGCACTGAAATCCCTTCGGATTACCGCAGTGGTTTTGTTGCGATTGTTGGTCGTCCAAACGTGGGCAAATCAACCTTGATGAACCATATTTTGGGCCAGAAACTTTCGATTACTTCACGTAAGCCACAAACCACACGTCACAAGATTGTAGGCATTGATTCACGTGAGAAATCTCAGGCAGTATTTGTGGATACTCCAGGGATGCACAAGAAAGAAGTACGTGCCATCAATAAAATGATGAACCGCGCTGCGCATTCTGCATTGCGTGATGTAAACCTGGTTTTATTTGTTGTTGATGCAGATAAGTGGACGCCAAACGACGACCTGGTTTTGGAAAAGCTGAAAAATGCGGATATGCCGGTCATTCTAGTGATCAATAAGATTGATACACTAGAAAATAAAAACCATGCATTACCTTTGATTCAAGAACGTGCCAAGCTGATGAACTTTGCTGAAATCGTACCGGTTTCTGCGCTTCGTGGTGCTAACCTTGAGCATCTGCGTACAACGATTGCGAATTATCTGCCATTCCAGCCACCGTTATATTCACTGGATCAGCTGACTGACCGTTCAGAGCGCTTCCTGGCATCTGAAATTATCCGTGAAAAGATCATGCGTCAGTTGGGCGAAGAGCTGCCATATGACCTGACTGTTCAGATCGAATCCTTTAAAACGGAAGAGCCGACCCTGAATGAGAAAACCGGTCGCATGAAACCGGCATGTACCTATATTGATGCGACGATTTTTGTTGATCGTCCTGGCCAGAAAGCCATTGTGATTGGTGAAAAAGGTTCTAAGTTGAAAAAAATTGGCATGGATGCACGTGTCGATATGGAAAAAATGTTCGAACAGAAAATCATGCTGACACTTTGGGTGAAAGTCAAAGGTGGCTGGTCTGATGATGAACGAGCATTAAAAAGCTTAGGTTATAGCGATATTTAATTTTGCAGGAACGGATCATGATGAAATTGCTGGCAATTACTGCATGTATTTTATTCTTGCAGGGTTGTATTCATAAAGTTGTGACCGTTCCAGTGAAAGTTGCTTATAAAACTACAAAAGTCGCAGTCAAAGGTACTGTGGCTGTTGTGGGCGCCGCCATTCCGGATGGGGATGACGAAGAAGATGAGAAAAATTCAAAAAAGAATAAAGATTAAAGAAACAGCCTATGCGTAATGAAGTGCTGCATGGATACCTGATTCATCACCGAAAATATCGTGATCGCAGCCATATCGTGCATTTATTTACTCAGGAATATGGCCGTATCGATGGGATTTTAAGACAGACGCCACCCCCGCAATATCAGCCAATCAGCTTGCAAGCGTCTGGTAAATCTGAACTCAAAAATTTTACTAAACTCGAAATTGTCAATCAGCCTATTTTCTTTTTTGGGGATGCATTCTTTTCAGGATTTTATTTGAACGAGATTCTGCTGCGACTTTGCCCACTCGAAGTAGAAATGCCGCAGACTTATGCCAAATATGGCGAAACTTTAGTGGCTTTACAGCAGCTTTCTACACAAACTGATCCGAATACCTATCTCAAGCAGATCTTGCGCCAGTTTGAGCATGTTTTGCTGGAAGAACTTGGTTATGGTCTGGACTTTTCAGTTGATGCGAATCAGGCAGTTATCGCTCCTCAACAGCATTACTATTTTCAGCTCAATGATGGTTTCATGCCCTCTGCCAAAGCCTCACGTTCAACCATGTCGGGACAGCAGATTTTAACTATGTTGAGCTATGAAAACGGTAGGGATTTTAATCCAGAACAGTTACAATTATTGACGAAGCTTTATCGACAGGTGATTACCGCCTTACTTGGTGACCGACCACTGAAAAGTCGACAATTGTGGATCCAAAATTCTCAATCTCAATCGTAGTTAGGAAAATATTATGGCTGCATTACTTGGTGTCAATATTGACCATGTCGCAACTTTAAGACAAGCACGTGGTACGACGTACCCAGACCCAGTCAATGCTGCATTGATCTGCGAACAGGCGGGTGCAGAGGGCATTACCTTGCATTTACGTGAAGACCGTCGTCATATCCAGGATGATGATGTACGTCGTATGCGTCCGGTATTGACCACGCATATGAATCTGGAAATGGCTGTGACTGATGAAATGGTGGCTTTTGCTAAAGAAATTCAGCCGCAGCATGTCTGTTTCGTGCCTGAAAAACGTCAGGAAGTCACTACTGAAGGCGGTCTGGATGTGGTTGGTCATTTTGAAGATGTAAAGAAGGCTACTCAAGAACTGTCTGCGATTGGCTGTGATGTGTCACTATTTATTGATGCTGACTTTGCCCAGATTGATGCTGCGGTCGCGTGTGGTGCACCAACGATTGAAATCCATACCGGTGCTTATGCGGATGCTGAAACACCTGAAGCACAAAAAGCTGAACTAGAGCGCATTATCAAAGGGGCAGAATATGCTGCTTCTAAAGGTCTGGTGGTAAATGCCGGGCATGGTCTGAATCTGGATAATGTCACTCCAATCGCTGCGATTCCACAAATTCATGAATTAAACATTGGTCACTCGATTATTGCAGATGCAGTTTTTGTTGGTCTGGCACAAGCTGTACAACAAATGAAGGCTGCAATTAAAGCTGCACGTTAAGATTGAAAAGTTATGTCGAATATTGATTATGATGAACTCATGAAACCAGTCATTGGTTTTCTGGGTTGTGAAACTCCTAAAGCCTGGTTGGATGAAGCCTTACAGAATCTGGAGATCCTGATGCAGGATCATGCCAACTGTGAGAAGAAAGCTGCCAGTACTGCAATGAACCTGATGTTTCGTTATAGCTTTTTCGTAGACTTACAGGTAAAGCTGGCACAGCTGGTACGCGAAGAAATGCTGCACTATGAACAGGTGTTGGAATTCATGAACAAGCGTGGTCAGCAGTGGACTGGTCTCAGTGCAGGACGCTATGCTGGTGGCTTACGCAAAGAAATCCGTACTTATGAACCGGAATCGCTGATTGATGTGTTAGTCATTGGTGCCTTTGTAGAAGCTCGCTCTTGTGAGCGATTCTATGCACTGGCACCGCATGTGGATGAAGAACTTGGGCGTTATTACCGTTACCTGCTCAAATCCGAATCTCGCCATTTTGAGGACTATCTAGCACTCGCTATGGATGTAGCGAAAACAGCAAAACTGAAAAATCCAAAAGAAGATATTCAGGCGCGTATTGAACATATTCGTGAAGTAGAAAAGAATCTGATTCTCAGTCCAGATGAGATGTTCCGCTTCCATAGTGGTGTACCAGTAAAAGCTGCTTAAAGCATCCTTAAAAAAAATCCTCCAAAATGGGGGATTTTTTATATCTATCGAAAGTATAGCTCAGTGTCTTTTAAGTTTAAAAAATAGCCTAAGCAATTTTAAATGTCTACTATTACTGTGTGGATTTAAAGGCAACTCTACCTAGGGATATATTAAATATTAAATATTAATTGTTAAAAAAATGTACGAGTTAAAAATAAAATCCTTCATATCTGATGGAAGTATGTTTATCAATCACGATCATTTTAGTTTCATGGAGGAAAGAGAAGGGGGAGATGAAAAGTTTTTATGTGAATAAAGCTTAAAGTAATAAAAAAAGCCCAAGTCTAAAATGCTTGGGCTTTCTTGAATTTGGCTCTCCCACCTGGGCTCGAACCAGGGACCTGCGGATTAACAGTCCGTCGCTCTACCGACTGAGCTATGGGAGAATCTGAATGCGATTATAGAGGGATTTTGACAGGGGTCAAGCAAAAACTTCTATATTTATTGCAAATATAGTTTTTCTGATTTTAATTTAGACAATCAAATTTAAAATTCAAAAAAAGCTTGTCAGCGCATAAGCGAATTGCTAAATTGAAAATATAAAGTCGTTTGACCAGATGGTCAAACAGTGTGGATTTAAACCTACTTGCCAGCACAAAAATGGCTAAACCGGAGAAAGCGAATGAATACGCTCACTATCCCTCAAATTTTCGCCCAACTGTCTTTCTATCAAGAAAACTACCTTGATATTATTCAAGATTTTACCCAATATTTTACTCCTGTTCATGGCGCTGAAATCCGTTTATGGCCCTTAGCTGCAAAACAGTTGTATTTGGGTGACTTGTTACAATTGTGGTTTGCAGAAAAATGGCTGGTTGAGAAGAAACGCCAATTTAGCTTTGAAGTATTCCTGAATGCGCCTGAAATACAGCCAAAAGATCTGTGTATTTATGCTATTTCGGGCAATCTCATTACGGGTTCAAATCAGTCTAAAGTTTGGCAGACATCTACTGCACAGACTCAAGAATTAAGTCTGGCGAATGTCTCTAGACATTATTTTGAGTATCAGGCTTTGACTCAACCAAAAGCTGTTCAAGCACCACAGGCGAAGTGGGGTATGCTTTAAGTCTTTCTTAAACTAGAAGTTTTTAACGAAAAATCATACAGGTGGCTGTTGCATGAGCATAAAGCTTGCCATCTTCATCGATAATTTTTCCTTCTGAGATTGCAAGATTTTTGCTGGTATTAATGAGTTGACCAATAGCCGTCAATGGTCTGTTTTGGGGAATGGGGCGAAACATTTTAATATTGAGATCAATCGTGCCATATCCTGCGCCTGCTTCTAAAACGGTATGAATTGCACAGCCTGTTACGGTGTCCAGTACTGTTGCAGCAAAGCCCCCGTGTACACCGCCTAAAGGATTTAAATGGTGTTGATCTGCCTGCACCTCAAACGTGACCTGACCACTTTCAATTAAAGTAGGTTTCATGGGAATGGTTGTTGCCATAGAAGGCATCGGCAGGTTGCCATTACACATTTCTTGCATAATCTGTAAACCTGATAGATTCTTGATATCCATTGCTTGCTCTTGTTATTTTAGATTTTGGAATGATCTTTAAATTCTAGATGGATGGAGGCTCAGGCATCAATTAAAAATTGTATGATTGGAGTATGCAGGGTTTATACCTTGGCTTAAAAATAAATATAAAAAATAAGATCAATGAGGAATACTGATGAAAGCAAGATGTTTATGTGGTGCGACTCAGTTTGAAGTACAACTCAGGAATCATGAAGTTGCTGCCTGTCATTGCTCGATGTGTCGCCGCCAAACCGGTGGGCCATTAATGGCTATTGATATCGAAGATATTCATTTTGTCGATCAGCAGTATTTATCTGTCTTTAACTCTTCAGAATGGGCGGAGCGCGGCTTTTGTAGTGTTTGTGGTACTTTTATTTTTTGGCGAACCAAAGATCACTCATTTGCCAATATCAATGTTTTTACATTGGAGGAATTACCTGAGGATCTGGATTTTAATCTAGAGATCTATGTGGATCACCAGCCAGCCTTCTATTTATTTAATAATCAAACCCAAAAAATGACTGAAGCTGAAGTCATCGAGATGTTTAATTCGGATCGCTCATAATTTTAGTTTTGAAAGTGCAAAATTTAAGGTTAAATTTAAAGAGAACAAATAAAAAACCCGCGATAAACGCGGGTTTTTTATTTAAAAACTTGAGAAAGTCTCTAAATTATTTAGCAGCTTTTTCAGCTTCGATAGAAGCAATCGCAGCATCTACGCCTTCGATTGAATCAGCAGCTTTCTTGATACGAGCAAGTGCATCAACCAGTACTTCGTCAGCAGTTGCGTAAGAGATACGCATGAAGCCGCCTAGACCGAATGCATCACCAGGAACGACTGCAACACCAGTTTCTTCCAGTAACCAAGCAGAGAATTCTGTGCAAGATTTAAGACCTTTGGCACGAATCAATGGTTTGATGTTTGCATATGCATAGAATGCACCGTCCGCAGGTAGGCAAGAAATACCATTGATATCATTTAAGCCTTTTACAACCAGGTCATGACGACGTTTGAATGCTTCAATCATTGGCTCAAGTACGTCTTGAGGACCATTCAATGCAGCTTCAGCAGCAACTTGCGAAATTGAAGTCGGGTTAGAAGTTGATTGAGACTGGATTTTCTTCATTGCGCCAATCAGTTTCGCAGGACCAGCTGCGTAGCCGATACGCCAGCCTGTCATTGCATAGGCTTTAGACACACCGTTTAATACGATTGTACGGTCATAAAGGTCTGGAGCAACAGTTGCGATATTGTAGAACTCGTCATCCCAACGGATTGGTTCATACATGTCATCAGATGCGATATACACTTCTGGGTATTTACGCAGTACTGCAGCTAAGGCTTCTAGTTCAGCTTTCGTATAGATCATGCCAGTCGGGTTAGAAGGGCTGTTCAATACCACTAGACGAGTTTTATCAGTGATCGCCGCTTCTAATTGTTCAGGAGTAATTTTGAAACGTTGTTCTTCACCACATTTCACAATAACAGGAACACCTTCAGCAATGATTACCATATCAGGGTAGCTTACCCAGAATGGTGCAGGGATGATGACTTCATCACCCTTGTTTAACAAGGCAAGTGCCAGGTTAAAGAATGATTGCTTGCCACCACAAGAAACCAGGATCTGGTTTGCTGCATAGTCAAGGTTGTTGTCACGTTTGAATTTGGCAATAATGGCTTTTTTAAGACCTGGCGTACCGTCTACAGCGGTGTATTTGGTGAAACCGTTGTTAATCGCTGCAATTGCTGCATCTTTGATGTGTTGTGGTGTATCAAAATCTGGTTCACCTGCACCCAAGCCAATTACGTTATGACCAGCAGCTTTAAGTTCAGCAGCTTTGTTAGTCACAGCAAGCGTTGGGGACGGTTTGATGGCATTTACACGATCAGAGAGACGTACGTCCACGGCGGTATTCCTTCTTATAGGGATTAAAAAATAAAAAGCACAATATCTTAGCCTATATTGGTGCACATTAGGCAAAAGAATTTATAAAACTTTACGGAAAAAGTGTTTTGATAGCCGAAGTTTATCTTGAACTTCGATGTTAAGGCGCAGTAACTGAAGGCTTTCAGGCTAAACTTGAAATCTATAAAATATGTGAAATATAAAATAAAAAAGGCTACCTGTGGGTAACCTTTTTTGTGTGCTTCCTGTAAGGATTATGCCGTAAAACGTGACAAATCTTCTTCAGGGCGGGCAGTCAGGACTTCTACGCCATGTTTTGTTACTAAAAGAGTATGCTCATATTGCGCAGATAATTTGTGATCCTTGGTCACAACCGTCCACTTGTCACCCAGCAATTTGGTTTGCCAAACACCTGCATTGACCATTGGTTCAATCGTAAATGTCATACCTTCTTCTAAGATCATACCGGTATTTGGCTGGCCATAATGCAGCACCTGCGGTTCGTCATGGAAAGTGGTACCGATGCCATGACCGCAGTATTCACGTACTACGCTAAAACGTTCAGATTCCACATATTTTTGGATCGCATGACCGATATCACCCATGGTTGCACCTGGCTTAACTACTGCGATCCCACGATACATCGCTTCTTGAGCGACTTTACATAGGCGGTTCGCCAGAATAGAAGTTTCACCCCCCACGATGTACATCATGTTGGTATCGCCATGAAAACCATCTTTGATGACAGTCACGTCAATATTAAGAATATCGCCTTTTTTCAGGATCTTGCCTTCAGAGGGAATACCGTGACAGACCACATGGTTGACTGATGTACAGATGGTATGCTGGAAAGCAGGACGGCCTGGCGCTGCGCCATAGCCCAGACATGCTGGAATCGCATTCTGTACATTTACAATATAGTCATGACAAATCGTATCCAATTCAAGCGTTGATACACCTGGTTTGATATGCGGTTTGATCATATCCAAAACTTCTGCCGCCAGTCGTCCAGCTACACGCATCTTTTCGATATCTTCAGCGGATTTAATTAAACGACGGGGAGCTTGATAAGTAGTGTTCATGATCTCTAAAAACTTTTGGAAATTTGTGTGCGACTATGGTATAAATAGCCGCCCATTTTATCAAATGCTTTTTCGTGAATATATTTGCGTAGCTTGATGAATGGTGTATTAAAAATCCGCACATATATCGTCACATTACTCTGGGTGCCCGCAAGGGTGGAGAATGCGGATATATGGAGGCCTAACCCAAATTTTTAAGGTAAAGAAAATGGCAGATTACAACGTAAGCATGCGCGACCTTCTACAAGCTGGCGCGCACTTTGGTCACCAAACTCGTTTCTGGAACCCAAAAATGCGTCAATACATCTTTGGCGCGCGTAACAAAATTCACATCATCAACCTTGAGCACACTGTTCCTGCGTTAAATGATGCTTTGAACTTTGCTAACCAATTGGCTAGCAAAAAGAACAAAGTTTTGTTCGTTGGTACTAAACGTGCAGCTTCTGCAATCATCCGTGAGCAAGCTCAACGCGCTGGTCAACCATACGTTGATCACCGTTGGTTAGGTGGTATGTTGACTAACTGGAAAACTCTTCGTCAGTCAATCAACCGTCTAAAAGACCTTCAAACTCAATCTCAAGACGGTACTTTCGCTAAGCTGACTAAACGTGAAGCTCTTGAGCGTACTCGTGAGATGGAAAAACTTGAACGCGGTCTTGGCGGCGTTAAAAACATGGGTGGTTTACCTGACGCATTATTCGTAATCGACGTTGATCACGAAGCAATTGCAATCAAAGAAGCTAAAAACCTTGGTATTCCTGTAATCGGTATCGTTGATACAAACTCTAACCCAGACAACGTAGATTACGTTATTCCGGGTAACGACGATGCGATCCGTGCAGTTACTCTTTATGCTTCTGCTATGGCTGACGCGATTCTTGCTGGTAAAGAATATGCTCAATCACAAGCAAATGCACAAGCTAAAGCAGAAGAAGCTCCAGCTTCTGAGGCTTAATGCGTTAGACGCTAGCTTGTCATTTTTGCGACACGTGATGGTGGCAAAGTAAGCGTCGTGTATGCAGGCGGCCCATGAGAATCCTCTGGGCCGTTTCTGTTCTATAAAGAATTCATTTTCTACCGAATTTAGGAGATAAACATGACTGCAGTTACAGCAAGCATGGTTAAAGAATTGCGTGATCGTACAGGTCTTGCAATGATGGAATGTAAAAAAGCTTTGACAGAAGCTGGTGGTGACATCGAACTTGCGATCGATAACCTGCGTAAATCTGGTCAAGCAAAAGCAGCTAAAAAAGCTGGTAATATTGCTGCTGACGGCGCGATCACGATCGCTCAGGAAGGCAACAAAGCAATTCTTTTAGAAGTAAACTGTCAAACTGACTTCGTTGCTAAAGACGAAAACTTTGCTGGTTTCTCTGCTAAAGTTGCTGCTGCTGCTCTTGCTGCTAACGAAACTGATGTTGCTAAAATCGCTGAACTTAAACTTGAAGATGGCGCTACTGTTGAAGAAGCTCGTATCGCGCTTGTTCAAAAAATCGGTGAAAACATCCAAGTACGTCGTGCGAAAATTGTTGAAGGCGAAAACCTTGCAGTTTACAAACACGGTCTTAAGATCGGTGTTGTTGTGTCTTATACAGGTGACGACGCGACTGGTAAAGGTATTGCAATGCACGTTGCTGCGTTCAACCCGGTTGCAGTTTCTGCTGAACAAGTTCCAGCTGAGCTAATTGCGAAAGAAAAAGAAATCGCTGAAGCGAAAGCACTTGAATCTGGCAAACCAGCAAACATCGTTGAGAAGATGGTTGTAGGTTCTGTTGAGAAATACCTGAACGAAGTTGTTCTTGAGCGTCAACAATACGTTATCGACAACGACAAAAAAGTTGCTGAAATCCTTAAAGCAACTGGTACTACAGTTGCTCAATTTACTCGCTTCGAAGTGGGTGAAGGCATCGAGAAGAAAGCTGAAATGAGCTTTGCTGATGAAGTTGCTGCTGCTCAAGCTGCTGCTGCTCAATAATTTTTACCTTTAGGTAAGAGTTAAAAAAAGCCCCATTTAATGGGGCTTTTTTTATGATTAAGTCATTACTGATCAGGAGAGAATGATGGCAAATAAAGCAAATATAGGGATTGGGGCAGTCATCGTACTACTGGTTGCTGCTTATTTGGGACTTGATCTTTCCGAGTCCAGGCAACAGACCAATACTTTCACACCCGTACAGGAAGCTACTGAACAATATAAACAGCAGCCTGATCGTGCAAATATTAATACCGTAGATACGGGTATTGCACGTATACAACAGGCTTATCAGCAAAGACAAAGTGATATTCAGGCTCAAGGTACAGGCGAGGTGATTGCGATATTAAAAGATGATAATGAAGGGTCTCGTCATCAGAAGTTTATTTTAGAACTGAACAATGGCCATACCGTGCTGGTCGCTCATAATATTGATCTGGCACCGCGTATTTCAAATATTCAAAAAGGCGACATGGTCAAATTTTTTGGTGAATATGAATATAGCGAAAAGGGAGGTGTCATTCATTGGACCCATCATGATCCAGGTCGAAAACACATTGATGGCTGGTTAAAACATCAAGGAAGAACCTATCAATAAGGTCCTTCCCATGAAGGAAAATGAGAAATAGCGCTAAATGCGCTTCATTTCGCTTATTTGGCGACTTTTCCAAAAAGGAATTACTTTACCTAGATACACATCCATGCACCAAATCGGGCCAATAAGAAGGAATTGAAGGTCTTTAAAAAAAGAAGGCTTTTTACCTTCCACTTTATGCCCATAAAACTGGCCAACCCAGGCAAAAACAAATAGCCCGATATAAAAACCGACGCCGACTGGCAGGATCCAGATCAACCAGGCCATAACTAAAGTCAGTGCAGCCATAGCAACCGCCAATACAATATCAAGACGCGTATAAAAGATCATCGCCAAGACAACCAGTAATGCAGTGAGTAATACACTGAAGTAAGCAAGAATACCGATAATAGAAAAATAGATAGTGGGCACACAGACCCAGTGGATCAGCTTGTTAGTCTTGTTCTGATGACTGTCGCTGTATTCATCAAACCATTCCGTTACAGTTTTCATTTTCCACTCCTGCTGCTTCTATTTCTTAAAATATAAAGCAGAACAGGGTGGTGGTCAAAACGCACTCGTCAGGAAGTCAGCTTATTGGAAAAAGACCAATAGACGAGCAGGGCGGATAAGAGTAGTAACAGTACACCTGAAATAAGTTCTAATTTAAGCACAGCAAATCATTCCATAAAAAAAGCCACATTATCTGTGGCTTTTGGTCAAATGCGTTAATAAGCTAAATCTTAAGAGTTTGGCCCTTGTACACGCTCAATACTAACTTTGGCAGTACCCGCATTGGTGATGCCAATTTGCTTGGCTGCACCATAAGATAAATCAAGTACACGGTTGCCATGGAATGGACCACGGTCATTTACTTTCACTACCACACTCTTACCATTGTTCTTGTTAGTCACACGAATGTAACAATTCAATGGGAGGCTACGGTGAGCTGCAGTCATTCCGTTCATGTCGAAAGTTTCGCCGCTAGCCGTTTTACGACCGTGGAACTGACGACCATACCAAGATGCTGTACCAGTTTGGCTGAATTTACGAACTGTGTTGGAAGCAACAGTGTTCAGTTTTTCAATCACTGAAGGCTCATCTTCAGGGATTTCAATTTTAGCTGCAATCGTTTCACGACGAACTTTATCGCCAGAACGCTCAGTGATTGAAAGGCTGTTTAAATTTGTAAAGTTTGAATTGAAGCTTTGAGCTTCACGATTCAGAACACGTGTGGCAACACGCGAACGGTCATTATCATTATTTAATGATGATGACTGGACCAATTCTGCCTGCGACTGCGTCAGTGTGACGGTCGTGGCAATGGCCATTAAGTATTTGATTGAAGAATGCATCGAATCAACTCCTAGCAGCGGGTTCAAAAGGTTAATCTAAAGTGCTGAAAAACCAAGTAAACGAGCCTGATATTTAACTTATGCAACTACATTTGACGAAATGGATAATATTCATGCCGGCAATAGCCTGTCTAGTCTTTAATTAAAATAGTCTTGAAAAGAACGTAAAATAAACAATAATTGGTTAAAAAATAACCATAATTGTAACAAGGTATGAAAAAAGTCCAAAATTTGAACTGTTTCTCATAAATATTTGTTGACTTTTGTGTCTTGCGGTAAATAAGAGTCTTATCGACTCACGATTTCTGTACCTAACAACCACAAAGCAGTGGCGTACATTCGGCTGCGATTATAGGTGGTAATCACCTGAAAATTTGGATAAGTAATATAGTAAATCGGCCCATAATTTTCTTGCAATTGAATGACATTGACCAAATCCAGATCGTCGATTTTTACGATCGGATTCATAGGACTAATTCCTTGAGTTTTTAATACACCATAGGGTGTTGGCTGGGTTAGGTCCTTGGCAATTATTGCATCCGGATTTGAACCAGCATAACGTGCAGGGAAAGCAATTGGCTGGTTGCGTTGCCAGCCATGCTGAGCCAGATAATTGGCAATTGAACCAATAGCGTCCACAGCAGAGTTACGAAGATCAATATGACCATTGCCATCATAGTCGACACCAAACTTGGGAATATTGCTTGGCATAAACTGAGGATAACCGATCGCACCGGCATAAGAACCCACTACGGAGTTGGTTGGCACCCCATCTTTATATGACCAGGCAATCAGAGCAGAAAGCTCATCCTGAAAGTATTCATTGCGGCGATCACCATTAAATCCAAGAGTGGCTAATGCATCACGGGTGATAAAAGAACCTTTGTTGCTACCAAAACCGGTTTCTACTCCCAGAATCCCAAGAATAATCGCCTGTGGTACACCAAACTGCTGTTCAGCACGATTCAGGGTATCGGCATACTGCTGTTTAAAACGCACACCACGCTGAATGGTACTTTCAGCCAGAAAATTGGTTTTATAGCTATACCACGGTTTGCTTTCACCTGGACGACTCATGATGCTCAGCACATTCGGCAAATTGCGTGTACCATTCATGGCCCAGTCAATCTGTTCATTACTTAAACCATACTGTTGCATCGTTTTGATTTTAAAAGCGGAATAAGAAGGATGCGTTTGGAAATCATTGGCTTGGCTAAAACTACTAAAACTTAGTGCAGCGAATACCAGAGAAAGTCGTTTAAGTTTTTTATAAAAATGTGGTTTTAACATCTGACAGTGATTTCCAATTTCATGAATGAGTTGGCAACAGGGGGCATCCTGCACTTCTATTTATGCCCGAAAAAAGAGGCAAAAAATCGATAAAATCTTGTAAACAGAACACAATTGCTCAGGACTATTAAAGATAACATTGACTGGATAATGACATCCAACTGCTTTGACAAAAAGAGACAAAGTATGGCTATTTTTAACGCATTTTTCTTGTGAAGATGCATTTACTGTAACAAGCTATTTCATTGGCAATAAAAAAGCCCGACATCAGCCAGGCTTCTTTTATCAACTTATATTAAGAATAGAACAAAGTATCGTGGTATTCCGCCATTGCCTTTAGTTCATCCTTGTTTAATTTCAGGATGATTTTATCCGCAGCAATGTTGATTGCCTTGATCACTGCAGAAGCACCAATATCCGCCGCTTTACGTTTAATCATGCCCAGATCCAGGGTTTTGTTAAAATCCACCATGAAATGACGCACAGTCGCCTCACCAAACTCCTTATAGAGATTGCTCAAGGTCTGTTTGTCGATTTCATTGCCTGCTTTTACTTCAGCAAACTGGTACTTAAGGTTAGTGACCAAATTGGCATCCAGAGATTCACCGATACGGATGTTGCCTTCAGGATCCTTAAACAGACTGCGTTCAGAAAAGGCAATGGATTCACGTACCACCTCATTTGGAGCTTTGCCCAATAACTGCTTGAGCAAGACTGCTACTGTGGACTTGATATATCCTGCCAGTTTTTCCGCAGTATCACGTTTATCACTTGCTGGAAACTTGCGTACAAGTTCAGTCAAAATGGCATCAATGATCTCATCATTGATCATTAATGCCGTTTTGTCACGAAGTGGATACAGCGGTTCGCTGGAGTTTTTATTTTTCTGTGCAGTCTGAATTGTATTTAAAAGTTCTGCTGAAGGAATAAATCCAAAAAAAGGCATCATTAAACCTCAATGTTTCTTATTGTCGCGCTAAACGAATAGGGCGAGGCATCCATGTGAAGTCCGATACACGGCAAGGGTTGATATCCAATCCACCACGGCGTGTATAGGTCGCATATACCATCAGCTTTTCCGGTTTTAGATTTTGCCAGATATCGGCAAATATCTGTTCCACACATTGTTCGTGGAAACCGTTGTGCTGACGATACGAAATAATATAAGCCAATATGCTCTTATAACAAGGTTTTTTACCTTGATAGCGTATAAATACTGTACCCCAGTCTGGTTGTCCAGTGACTGGACAGTTACTTCTTAATAAATGTGAATAAAGCTGAACTTCGACATTTTCATCACTTTTATTATCTAGAGCCAATAACGTCGCATCAGGATGATTTTCCAGACGTTTTGGGATCAGTTCATCCAGGCAGATTCCTTCAGGCTTGGCAATGTCCAGCTCATCTATATGGAACAGATCTAGCTTTACGTCCGCTTCAGCGGCTTTAGATAAATCCTGTTCGACTGTCGCAATAAAAGCTGATTTAGACTCAAACTTGGCAAAATTCAGGCTATTGAAATACAGCTTAAGAGATTTGGATTCGATCAAGTTTGGAGAAGATGCGGGTAAAGTCATTCGACCAATTGCGACCTGTGGTACACCGGCAGCATTTAACCAGGATATTTCAAAAATATGCCACCAGTCCGTACCTTGTTGAATAGCTTCAATATGAGCATATTTCTCACGCGCAGGCGCACGTGAGATTGGGTACAGAATCTCGGGTTGATATTCTGTTGGATAGTTGGTGTCTTTACCAAGAAGAGAATGTTCTACACTCATTATTCACGCATTCCTGAACCACGAGACAATAAATAGTAAGCAATACCGTATAACACAGCACACCAGAAGGTAATCACAGCCAATGAAATGGAAACATTGACATCGCTATGACCTAAAATGCCGAAACGGAATGCGTTCACCATATAGACGATCGGGTTAATTAAAGAGAGATTTTGCCAAAAAGGGCTTAAAACACTGATAGCATAGAATACACCACCTAAATAAGTCAGGGGAGTCAGCACAAAAGTGGGGATAATCGAGATGTCATCAAAGGATTTGGCATATACCGCATTAATAAAGCCACCCAATGAAAACAGTAGCGAAGTAACGAGTACTGTATATATAGTGACGAACCAGTTAGTAATATATAAGTCAGTAAAAAATAGACTCATGCTGGTCACAATAATTGCCACCAAAATACCACGTGCCACGCCACCTAGAACATAGCCCCACAGGATTGCATGTAGCGGTACCGGACTCATAATCAGTTCTTCAATGCTCTTTTGAAATTTAGAGCTAAAGAAGCTGGAAGATACGTTGGCATAACTGTTGGTAATAACCGCCATCATGATCAAACCGGGCACAATGAACTGCATATAGCTAAAGCCGCCCATTTCTCCAATCCGTGAACCCACCAAATTACCAAAAATCACGAAATATAAAGTCATGGTAATGGCAGGTGGAAGTAGGGTTTGGGGCCAGATCCGCATAAAGCGGCGGATTTCTTTATAAATGATGGTATAGAGGGCAACGCCAAGCTGATTTAAATTCATTGCGCAGCTCCATTGAGGTTTTTCTCAACCATTTTCACAAACAATTCTTCAAGACGGTTGGATTTGTTACGCATACTACGTACTTGGATGTTCTGTGCTTCGAGTAACTGGAACAGCTCATTCATACTATGTGCTTTATCTAAAGTGACTTCCAATGTCATTGGATCGACCAGATTAAACTTCACCCCTATAATATCGAGCTGGAGAGGTTCGATTGGTTCAGCCAGATCGAAGATAAAGGATTCTTCATTTAGCTGATTGAGGAAGTTCTTCATGGTGGTGTCTTCTTTAATGACACCACGGTCAATAATTGCAATCCGGCGACACAGCATCTCTGCTTCTTCTAAGTAGTGAGTGGTCAGAATGATTGATGTACCTTTATTGTTCATCTCATTCAGAAAGTCCCACATCGAGCGACGCAGCTCGATATCGACACCCGCCGTTGGTTCATCCAGAATTAACAGTTTTGGTTCATGCATCATAGCACGGGCGATCATCAGACGACGTTTCATCCCGCCTGAAAGCATACGTGCCTGTGTAGCGCGTTTTTCCCACAAACCCAGTTTGTTTAAATATTCTTCGGCACGTTCTTGAGCAATTTTCTTTGGAATACCGTAATAACCCGCCTGTGTAACAAGGATGTCGAACGTTTTCTCGAACTGGGAGAAGTTGAATTCTTGTGGTACTACGCCTAAACACTGTTTCGCTTCAGAAGGGTGGGTATCCAAGTTGTGACCAAAAATCTCAACAGCCCCAGAGGTTTTTCTTGTTAAGGAACTAATAATGCCGATGGTTGTAGATTTACCTGCACCATTCGGACCGAGCAGGGCATAAAACTCACCCTCTGGTACATCCAGATTAATACCTTTTAATGCTTGAAAGCCATTGCGGTAGGTCTTTGACAAATCCCTTAAGGTCAATGCATCAGTCATGGAGATCTCAAATGGTGAAAAATTGAGATATTGTGAGTGATCTGTATAAATAAGCCAAGTGATTGAGTGGGAATTCTTTTATAAAGGTGTGAGAAGATTGTTCAAAGCGTAGTCACTAAAATCACTAGCTTATATATAGTTGTTTACCTTATGCGATTTTTTGTTATGATGTGCGCACTCCTCATATAAGCGCTCATAGCTCAACTGGATAGAGTACAGGTCTCCGAAGCCTGTGGCGTGGGTTCGAGTCCCGCTGAGCGCACCATTTCTTTGTTTCATCTTATCCTATCAAATACGAAAATCATTAAAAATAAACAACTTATGTATTTCTCTTATCCGATATTGTCCGAGCATGTTTTAGGTTATTTAAGTTTTTTGCGGTAATTTTTGCGGTAATTTCAAAATTATTGCAAAGGCTTACCGTAAAAATGCCAAAAATAATTGTAAATCTGACAGATACACAGATTCGTTCAGCTGTAAATTCACATAAAAAGTTATCAACCAAGGTTCAAATTAAACTAGCCGATGGTAAAGGACTATTTTTTATCATTGATAAAAATGGTAACTCCTATTGGAGGTGGGACTATGCTCGCCCAATCACTAAAAAACGTAATAGCATTTCTTTTGGGATATACCCAGAGGTATCGTTGCTAAATGCACGAGCAAAAAGAACTGAATGTCGAGAATTACTCGCCCAAAATATAGATCCAGCGGTTGTGAAGAAAAATGAAGAAGAAGCTAAATCAGGCAAAAATACTTTCGCTTTAATCGCGGATGAATATAGAAAGACAGAGGAGTTAGAGCCTAGTACTCAACGAAGGAATCAATTTGTTTGGGGTAAGTTGTATGCTGCAATTGGGGATTATCCAATAGACAGTATTACACCATCGCAAATTTTAGAAGTTTGTCGTATTTACGAAAGACAGGGTAAGACAGATTCAGCAAAGCGCATGAGAAGCAAAGCATCTCAAGTCTTTCGTTATGCGATTGCTTTAGGGTTATGTCAATTTAATGTGGCAGACCAAATTAGTGGAATCTTAAAAGTTGGTAAAACCAAGCATAGATCTGCGATCACAGATGAGCAGAAGCTAGGACGGTTATTGAGTAACATTAATAATAGTGTTGGCCGTGGTGACATTGCGATAGATTATGCTGTAAAAATTTTACCCCATGTTTTTGTACGCCCAGGAGAATTGAGAGGAGCCAAGTGGGCAGACATTGATTTTGAAAATCGGGTTTGGAAATACACTCCTCCTAAAACGAAGAATCAGACCGCATTACAGCATATTGTTCCTCTGTCAGATCAGGTTATCACCTTGTTTAAAGAATTACACCAAATAACAGGTTATACGGAGTATTGCTTTGTATCGATGCGGGATCAGTCCAAAACGATTAGCGAATCGACGATTAACAAACGATTGAAACAATATGGTTTTGAAAATGGTGAGACGACAGGTCATGGCTTTAGAGCGACTGCGAGAACACTCTTGGATGAGGTTCTAAAATTTCCAATTGAGCGGATTGAACAGCAACTGGCTCATCAGGTTCGTGATATGCATGGAAGAGCATACAACCGTACAAAATATTTAGAAGAACGTACGGTGATGATGCAATCATGGTCTGACTATTTAGATCGGTTGATGCATAAGACTATGGATTGATTAGTAAGCTTGCACCTGTGCGACAAAAACAACATTCATGCTGCTTATAACCGAGCACAGTATTGGGATGAACGAGTAATGATTATGGAATGGTATGGGGAGAAGGTGCAGGAATGGATGAAGTAAGTCACTCAGTATATGTAAAAAAACCACGCCTGATGGCGTGGTTTTTTATACCTAACATTTCTGTATTGCTTAATTATTAGTGTATTAATAAATATATTTATTGCTTATTTGCTATGTGTGAAAAATGATTTAATTTACTTAAAATATATGTGATAAACCTGTTTTAAAATGTTTTTATAATTTATATTATCAACAACTTAGATTATTGAAATAGTTATATTTATAGTATGAAGCTTTCAAATTACAATAAATTATTAGGTTACATGTATTCTAAATCTATGAAGGATACGTTCTCCTCTCAAGAACCCAAGGCAGGTTGTGCATATAAAGAAACAATTAATTTATTGGTAAATATTTTGCAGTGGTGTGAACAGATCGAAACGGAGTTTCGGCACTTACATTGCGGTGAGCAAACGAATCAAGTAGGCCGATATAGAAGTCAGCAGCTTCTATTGGGTATAGGAAAAGCGCTAGATCAACTTTATGTAATGCCTAACTTTGATCAGCTACAAATGGGTCTAAAAAATAAAAGACTAACTGAATTCGGTCGAATCTTTGATAGTTTTGTCCATAGGACTGCTAAATCAACAAATCTAAAACAGCAGCAACATTTCCTGAGGCAGGAACAATTCAGACAATTTTATGCAGGGAGTTGGCAGAATGATTTCTTGAAAATATGGTATGAACATTACATTGATAATTTAAGAAGATATGGCATACCAGCTGAAAAATTCTCAGAAACGAAAAGTTTAATACTAAGTGATTTAGACGAGCTACTTAAGATAGGTAAAAAATTACATGTTTTAAGTACTGTAATTCGAATTGATAGCAATAATGCAGATGATGAAATTGCAAAACTTCATAGCAAGAGATATGAGCTTTTACGGCAGATCTCAGTTGAGGGGTTATTACGTAATTATTATATTTGCTTGAATGGTCACAATAATGGCTTAGACTACTTCTGTATATGGGTATTTGAAACAACATCTGATTACACGGAACATAGAACAATAAGTGAGATCAAAACACAGTGCCATGAGCTTCTAAAATCATATGACTTGAATATTGATGTCAGTATTATGAATTGGAATGATAACTTTAATTCAAGTAGTGAGGTCTTCAATAAGCAATTTAATCTATGCCTTTACGACGAAAAGAATAAAGCTATATTCATTGAGAATTGTTTAGATTTTCTTGTGAGATTGGATCAGGACTTTATGTTCAAGTCTACAAATGATGACATTATTGGGCGGGAAAATCACGAAATTAATTTTAATGAAAACGTGCATATCATTATACAAAAGTTCAAAAAGCACCCTAACCCACATCGTGT
Source organism: Acinetobacter sp. LCT-H3 (assembly GCF_001866125.1). Lineage (NCBI taxonomy): Bacteria > Pseudomonadati > Pseudomonadota > Gammaproteobacteria > Moraxellales > Moraxellaceae > Acinetobacter > Acinetobacter sp. LCT-H3. The sequence continues at coordinate 123,960 of NZ_MODX01000007.1, forward strand.
ATTAGGTGATTTAACTCAATATGCTTTATTCGACTTGTGTTGGGTACAAAATCATTTAGATGCTTATAGCAAAGACTATTTGAAGAATATTATTTTGCAATATCAAGAAAATTTGTCATCTTACGCAACATTTAAGTTAACGGAAGCAGAGCTTAAGCTTCTAGAAAAAATTGAAATTTTTATGCTATCGGTCAAATATTCGCGATCCTTACAGCCTAATGAAATGCGAGCGCAGCAAATAGTTGAAAGAACGCTGTTTCAATTTGTAGATTTGCTCATGCAACATGATTCTATTATTACGCTGGGAACTCGAATTGGGGGCGTTTATCGATCAAGGCTATTGCATTATTTTTTCGGGCAGTTCAGAAAATATGACTATCAGGATTTTTTGTCATTTCCTTTTGATCATACACGAGCTAATTTTTATAAATCTAAGATTGAAGACTTTAAGTACTATGGGGGACTATTTCAATCAATATATAGTCCCATAGCTATTACGTTAGGGCAAAATAAGCACATAAATATTCCAAGGCATGAGCAACGATGCGAGAAAATCCAAAATTATTTGAGAGGGGCTTTTAAGCGCGATTGCGTTTTAATTAGATGCTCACTTAGCTGTGAGATGAAGAACGGCTTTATGAAACAAAAAGGGCTAAGTTCTGCTTTATATCAGATGTTGCATGCGGGAAAACGGAGAGCACCATTATCTAAGCTTAGGGCGTATGTAGGGGCATGGGTTGAAAATGATACAAGCCAAGTGTCAGATAAAAGACGATTCTTTGCCGATATTGTTTTTGTATTTGATCGTGAAGTACTGAATAATTATTCTAATTTAGCGGATGTTGTTAGTGAAAGATGGCAGGAAACGCTCAAGAAGGCTAGTGAGGCATTTCAACCGCCATTAGATTTAAAGGCTTCGTGCCGAGTTAAAAAAATATTTAATTCTGTAGAAGGGTTGGCATATCAAGAGTTGCTAGTAGAATCAATTGATAAACCACTAAAAAATATTATTATCAATAACTTGGCTCCTTACATAGTATATAAGGATCTGTTAGATAATACATTTTATTCAGATACTCCTAAATGGCTTATCAGAGGTACGTTACCTCGTAAAAAAAAGCGAAAGCCTAGCACTAAATCAAATAAAGCTGATGCTTGATATTCACCGCATAACTTTTTCAAAAGTAGGCTCTATCGATTATGCTTGTTGATCAATAGAGCTTCAAATATTGTGAAAAAAAAATTGAAAATATTGGTTGAATATGTTGTTTGGCTAACAAATATTCAAATTTGTAATGGCAGGTTATTAATATTATTAAATATATATCATATAGAGATTAATACTCTTACTACTCATAAGCTTATAGCATTAAGTACAATCTAACTAAAATTTATATTTATACAGTTTACCCATGTCATATGGAGCTATTTCCATATTGAGTATTAAACATGAGTAAATCAATTAATGAGTCTAAATTAACAATCCAACTAGAAGTAACTACAAACTTATGGATTAAGGCTGAGAATGAACCATTGGATTTCTATGAAGAGTTTGCAGAGTTATTGATTCATTTTGATGATATTTACCGTTCAGGCTTTCAGTACTTTGGTTATATCAATGCATGGTGTGATTGGTTAGATGAGCATGATATTGATGATTTAGATTTTGATGAAGTCGTCGATGAGTTGAAATGTGAATCATTTGATTACTATCAAAATTACTTTAAGGGGTACCAGAGTAGACAGCTGAAAGATTTCCATAGGCATCGTGAGAACGAAAAACGTAATCTGGAATCTTTATCGAAAAAATTAGATAGAGCTCTTAGTCGATATTCAAAGTTAGAAGTAGTGAGAGTGGATATTGCATATTTGCAAAGCTGTCACGATATCATCGATATCCAAATGTTCTATCAAGATTTAGAAGAGTTGCGTAAAGCGATATCTAAGCGTAAAGATCCGTTTCATGACTTAGTCGATTCTGCATGGGCGTTAGAGCAGGGTGAAACCAAAGGTTATCATTGCCATCTGTTGTTAATCTTCAATGGGCATCAACGTCAAAAAGGATGGGCTATAGCGGATAAGGTCGGGAAGTTGTGGAAGCAGATTACTAATGATGAGGGCTGTTATTTCAACTGTCATGATCCTAAGCAAATAGCTAAGTATAGAGAGCTCGGTATTCTTGGTATTGGTAGAATACATCGGGATAATCCAGTGGAGGTTCGTAACCTTCGTAATGCAGGTGCTTATCTAGTGAACCCTGAGAAAGAAGCGCAACACTTACGTGTAAAGCTCAGTCCTAAAATGCGTACCTTTCAGTGATTTGAAAATAATCTCAGATATACATCATCTAGATGAAAACAAAGTTATTTCAACTTTCAGGGCTTGCCAATCGGTAAGCCTTTGTCATTTTTGGAGATGTATATTATGAGTTTAACTTGTCCTTACTGTTTATCTGATCAGGTCATCCAAGTTGTGAATCAACAAGTGAATGGAACTGAATCATCAGGTCTTGCAGCATCAGCATCGTTTGCCACCATTGGTGCATCCTGAACCGTACCGGGTTTGTC